>NZ_JBSGET010000038.1:0-56227 GCF_053603035.1 Kitasatospora sp. NPDC004272
TGAACCTGCTGTTCTCCACGTTGATCGGCGGGGTGCTGGCTGCGGCCGGGCTGTCGGCGATGCCGTGGGCGGTGCGGATGCACGGGGCGTTCACCCAGCAGGGCTTCGCCGAGGGCGTCCAGCACGGCTTCCTCGGCGGGCAGTTGGGCGCGCAGGCTGAGGGTGTCGCGCAGGTGGCGCTCCAGCGGGTGGCGGCGGTCGAGGCCGGCGCTGCCGGTGAGGGTGAGGGCCCGCTGCACGGTGTCGCCCGCGGTGCGGGCGGCGAGCAGTTGGACGGCGGGGGCCCGGGTGGCGGCGGCCGGGTCGGCGTCGGTGCGGGCGGCGAGGCCGTGCACGAGTTCCTCGGCGCCGGTGAGCGCGGCGTCGAGTTCGCCGAGCGGGCGGCGGTGGGCGGCGGCGGTGTCGCGCAGCCGGGCGGCGGACCAGTCGAGGGCGGCCCGGGCGGTGCCCAGCAGGATCGCGGCGAGGGCGAGTTGCCGCCAGGCGGCGGCGACCGGGTCGGGTGCGGGGGCGGCGCCCCGGGGCAGCAGGACGGCGTCGGCGCCGACCCGGGCGTCCTCCAGCAGGACGTCGTGTCCGGCGGCGGCGCGCAGGCCGAGCTGGTCGGCGGCGGGGTCGATCTCCAGTCCGGAGCTGTCGGCGCGGAGCAGGAAGAGTCCGGTGCGCGGCTGGGCCTCGGCGGTGCGGGCCTCGACGACCAGCCAGGCGAGCGCTTCGGCGCCGGGGCAGTAGGGGGCGCGGCCACCGAGCCGCCAACTGCTGCCCTGCCAGTGCGCGGTGACGGCGGGCGGCCGTCCGGCGGCGGCGCGCAGGGTGCCGACCAGGGCGGGGCCGCGGCGGGATTCGGTGAGCAGCCGCCGGTAGAGCGCGGCGGGCCAGGGCGCGGTGCGGGCCTGTTCGGCGTGGTGGAGCAGGGTCTGCGCGGTGAGCAGGGCGACGGAGGCGTCGCCGCGGCCGAGTCTGGCCAGCACCCGGACGGTGTCGGCGAGTCCGGCGCCGGGTCCGCCGTGGCGGCGGCCGACGGTGAGGGTGAGCAGTCCGGCTTCGTGGACGGTCTCGACCCCCTGGTAGGGGAAGGTGCCGTCGCGGTCGTGCTCGGCGGCGCGGGCGGCCAGCAGGTCGACGACCCGGGGCAGCCGGGCGAGCGCGCGTTCGACGGCGCCGTCGGCGCCTTCGGCGGGCGCGGTCGTGCCGGCGGTCGCGGCGGGGGTGGGGACGGTCGGCTGCGCTGCGGTGCGGGTCATGGCGGTGGGCCTCCGGGCCGGGCGGCGTGGGTGTCGGGCGTCCGTGACGGTGGGGGTGTCAGGAAGCCGGACAGACCGCGCCGGCGGTGCGCCGGAGGTCCACGTGCAGGCGTCGGGTCAGCAGCAACGGCCGGGGCATCGGGTGTCAGCCCTGCTGGAACATCTCCGCCGGAAGCGGCTTGAGGAGCTGGTAGAGATCGTCCGAAATCGGCCGGTCCCAGGAGGCGATGGTGACCTGGACGCCGTCGCTGCGGCCGAACTGGGAGCAGTAGAGCCGCCCCTCGGTGACCTTGACCTTGCGGACGATCAGCAGGTCGTCGCCGAGCATGACCGGGAAGTCCTCGGCCGAGACGAAGTCGACCTGCTCCTCGTTCTCCAGCGAGGCGAGCAGCTGCCGGGCCTCCAGCGGGACGCCGTCCTCGCTCTCGCGGGCGGGCGACTCCTGCGGGACGTTGCCGATCAGCATGGCCGGGCCGCGGCCGCCGAGCAGGTCGTACTGCAGGAAAATGCCTTGGCAGGATCCGTCCTGACCGGCCAGGATCATGGCACCGAAGTCGCCGGGCCAGTCGCCCGGATCCATGGCCAGTACGTCGAAGTCCGGGCCGGCGGGCTGTCCGGAGCGACGGCGGAGAAATGACATGGGCCCATCGTACGTGCCCGGTGGGCGGGGGCCGGTGCGCGGGTCCGCGATCAGGCCGAGATCTACGCTCAGGGACCAATGTTGACTCTGAGCAACCGTCCGGGCTACGTTCGGTTCAGCACGACGGCCGCTCCGGGGCGAGATCCACAGGGAGCGGCTTGTCGCAGCGTGCCTTGCGCGCATTCCCTCACTGCGCACGCGGTCGTGTGAACTCAGAGCACCATTTGCTGATTCAATGGTCCTTGGACGGTTCCTGGAGCCTGCGGGTGATTCCGGCTGGCTCCGGACCTTCGAAGTGCCTCCGGGGCGCCCCCGGGATCGGCATCACAACATCATCCACAGAACACCCAGAGCCAGGTTCGCGGGCCCTTCGCCGTCGCGTTCGCGAACCTTGCCCGGATCACCGCCGCGTGGGGGCGTGCGGAATCCGGGCTCCGGCCCAGCCGGGGAGTCGCTCTTCCCGGTCGGGTCACTCCCGTTGTGACGGCTGCCGCACCCTGTGCGGCAGGGGTTGGGAGGGCCCGTCAGCGGCGCCGTTGACGGGCAGCACAAGCGGGCGCCGTGCCTATACCGCGTGGGGGCGGTAGGCACGGCGTCTGCCTGCTCTTACTGTGCTGGCAGGCTTGTCGACCAGTCAACAAGATTCGGCCCATCAGAACTCTTTTGTAACCTCGGCGTATGCCCACTCGTCACCTACGCGCGGGTTTCTGGGCTGCGCGGTTCCCGGACCGGCCGTCTCCGCACCGGCCCGAACCGGCCGTCCCGGAGGCGGCCGGTTCGGGCCGGTGCGCGCCCGCCTACTCGCCCTGCTGCTGCGGCGCTTCCTGCGGCTGGATGTCGAACTCGCCGTCCCGGGCGCCCAGCACGAAGGCCCGCCACTCGGCGGGGGTGAAGATCAGCGACGGGCCGTCGGGCTCCGCGCCGTTGCGCATCGCGATGTACCCCTGGACGAAGGCGATCTGCACGCCCTCCTCGTCCCCCGGGGCGTTCAGCCACTCGGCGCCGCTCACGTCCAGTTCGATCTTGCGGCGCTCTTCCGCCGCCTGGGCCGCTTCTGCCGGCGTCATCCGCACGTCCTTCCGTTCCGCCCTGCCTGCCTGTTCGGGCACCAGCGTAGCCAGTCGGGGCCGTCCGGTCCGGGCGTTCCTCCCCGGCGGGCCCGCGGGCGGGGCGACTGCGCCGATCCGGCCCTCCGGCGGCGACACCTGTGCTAGGGGCCGCGTTCCGGGCGGCGGCCGGGTGAGGATGGGGTGACGAGCAGTCAGCCACCCACCCGGGAGCAGCCGATGGACCAGCGGGACGGCAGCCGCGCCGACGTCATCCCGATCACCACCGCGCCCTCGGCGCCGCCGGTGGGCGCCGCGACGGGCACCGTGACCGTGCCCGCGCCGACCGTGCCGCGGCCCTCCCGGCCGGCCGGGCACGGGCGGGTGGGCCTGGTGCTGGTGTCGCAGAGCCAGGAACTCGCGGACGCGGTGCGGACGCTGGCGCTGGCCCTGCTGGAGGGGGGCGACCCGGCGCCGGTCGCGGCGACCGGCGGCGCGCTCGCGGACGGGCCGGGCAGCAGCGCGGCGCTGGTCGCGGCGGCGGCCCGGCGGGTCGACCAGGGCCACGGCGTGGCGGTGCTGTGCGACCTGGACGGCCCGGTGCGCACGGTGCTGACCGTGCTGGCGGCGGCCGACGAGCACGGCCTGCCGTTCCCCACCCGCTTCGCGGACGCCCCGTTCGTGGAGGGCGCGGTGGCCGCGGCGGCGACCGCGACCGCGGGCGGCGACCTGGCGGCGGTGCTGGACGCGGCGGAGGAGACCGCCCGTCGGCCGAAGCGCTGACGGCCCCCTCCCCCGCCCGTCGGCCGGAATCCGTCCGATGGGTTGGTTTGGCCGCGACTGTGCGGATTTCGTGTACGCCGGGCCCGGCCGCGCCGCTAGAGTCGGCCGCACCGGCCCGGCGGGGGGAGTCCCCGGGCCCGATCGAGGGGTGGTGCGGGTCGATGCGCGTGGTGGTCACCGGCGGGGCGGGGTTCATCGGAGCCAACCTGGCCAGGGAGTTGACATCCCGTCCGGAGGTGGCGGAGGTCCGGGTGGTGGACGACCTGTCCACCGGCAGCAAGGCCAACCTGGCGGGGGTGGACGTCACCTTCTTCGAGGGCAGCATCCTCGACCCGGCCCTGCTGGACGCGGCGTTCACCGGCGCCGACGCGGTGGTGCACCTGGCGGCGCTGCCCTCGGTGCCGCGCTCGATCGCCGCCCCGCTGGCCAGCCACCGGGTCAACGCCACCGGCACCCTGGAGGTGCTGGAGGCGGCCCGCCGGGCGGGCGGCCTGTACGTGGCGGCGGCGTCCTCCTCCTCGGTCTACGGCGCCAACCGGGAGCTGCCCAAGCGCGAGTCGATGCGCCCGGTGCCGATGAGCCCGTACGCGGTCTCCAAGCTGGCCGCCGAGTCCTACCTCGGCGCGTACCACCACTGCTACGACCTGGGCGTGCTGCCGCTGCGCTTCTTCAACGTGTTCGGGCCGCTGCAGGCCGCCGGGCACGCGTACGCCGCCGTGGTGCCCGCGTTCCTGGACGCGGCGCTGGCCGGGCGGCCGGTGACGGTGCACGGGGACGGGCGGCAGAGCCGCGACTTCACCTACGTCGGCACGGTCACCCAGGTGCTCGCCGAGGCGGTGCTGCGCCGGGTGGTCTCCGCGGACCCGGTGAACCTGGCCTTCGGGACGCGCACCTCGCTGCTGGAACTGATCGACCTGATGGGCGGGGTGCTGGGCGCCCCGGTCGCCGCCGAGCACGTCGACCCGCGACCGGGGGACGTCCGGGACTCGCAGGCCGACAACGCGCGGCTGCGCGAGCTCTTCCCGGACGTGCTGCCCGTCCCGCTGGACGAGGGCCTGCGGCGCACCGCGGACTGGTTCCGGACCCTCTAGTGCCGCGGCGGGGGCGCACGCTCGGCGCGCGCCCCCGGCTCAGTGGAGCTCGGTCAGCTCGAAGTGCGCCGTGTCCTTTCCGGCCAGCGCGCGGGCGACGTGGTCGCGGGCCCGATCGCCGACGTCGGGCAGCGCGTCCGGGTGGAACCAGCCGACCTCCAGCGACTCGTCGTCGTTGACCCGGGCCTCGCCGGACAGCAGCCGGCAGCGGAAGACCAGGTCGAGGTACTGGCTGCGGTCGCCGTTCGGGTACTCGATCATCGGGGAGACGCCCACCGCGACCAGCTGCTCGGGCCGCACCGTCACGCCCGTCTCCTCCAGGCACTCGCGCACCACGGTGTCCGCGGGCTGCTCCCCCGGATCGATGATGCCGCCGATCAGCGCCCACCTGCCGTTGTCGGCCCGCCGCCCGAGCAGCACCCGCCCGTCCTCGTCCAGGACCACCGCCGACACCCCGGACAACCACAGCGGCCGGTGGCCGACCACCTGGCGCAGCTCCGCCAGAAACGCAGGAATTCCCATGCCCCGGAGCCTATGCGCTGCGCGCGGCCCGGCGGGGCGGTGTTCCGGCCGACGGACGGGGGCGGCCGGCGGTTGTGACGCCCTCCGGGCGGGGGCGGGGCGGGGAGCCCTTGCGCTGCGCGTGGCCCGGCGGGGCGGTGTTCCGACCGACGGACGGGGGCGGCCTGGGGCGGGGTCAGCGGGTCAGGGGGCGGGCGGGGGTGCCGATGACGGTGGTGGCGGGGGGGACGTCGCGGGTGACGGTGGCGGCGGCGCCGACGAAGGCGGCGCGGCCGACGGTGCGGCCCTGGAGGACCACGGCGCCGGAGCCGACGGTGCTGTCGTCCTCCAGCCGGACGGCGCCGGAGACGTTCGCGCCGGGGTAGACGGTGACCCGGGCGCCGAGCAGGCTGTCGTGGCCGACGGTGGCGTTGTAGTGCACCTGGCTGTGCGGGCCGAGCCGGACGCTGCTGGAGACGTGCGCGCCGCCCATCACCAGGCAGCCGGGGGCGAGTTCGGTCTCCGGGGCGATGATCGCCCGGGGGTGCACCAGGGTGACGGGGTGGCCGCCCGCCGCGTCCAGCAGCACGGCCAGCCGGGCCCGCACGGCCGGGTCGGCGATGCCGATCACGTACGGTGCGCCGTGCGGCAGTTCGGTGGGCTCGCGGACGGGCAGGCCGCGCACCTCGCCGCCGGCCAGCCGGTCGTCCAGGAAGCCGGACACCGCCGTGCCCGCGGCGAGCGCCACGTCCAGCGCCTCGCGTCCGACCCCGCCCGCGCCCGCGATCCACACCATGCGCCGTGCTCCGTCCTGAGTGGGGACATCGATGATCCGTCAGGGAAAGTACCCGGCCGGGCGGTCGCGGTCGCCCGCTGCCGTCCGGCCGGATCGTCGTGCTCGGGTTCCCTCAGCCGCGCAGTTCCTCCCGGGCCAGCCGGGGCGCGGTCGCGGTGGCCTGCCGGGGCAGCACGATCCGGGGGGCGGCCGGGGCGGGTGCCTCGACGGGGACCGGGAAGCCGGGGTTGACGCCGCCGGCGGCGGTGATGCCGGTGGGGCGCAGCAGCATCTTCGCGGTGAGGGCGAGGATCCGCAGGTCGAGGGCGAGGCTGTGGTGCTCGATGTACCAGAGGTCGAGTTCGATGCGTTCGGGCCAGGTGATGGAGTTGCGGCCGCGGACCTGGGCCCAGCCGGTGAGGCCGGGGCGCAGGGCGAGTCGGCCGCGCTGGCGTTCGGAGTAGTGGGCGACCTGCTCGGGCAGGGTGGGGCGCGGGCCGATGACGCCCATGTCGCCGCGGACGACGTTCCACAGTTGCGGGAGTTCGTCCAGGCTGGTCTTGCGCAGCAGCGCGCCGAGGCGGGTGATGCGCGGGGCGTCGGGCTCGTCCTCGTGGTGCTTGTCGCGCATGGTGCGGAACTTGAGGATGCGGAACTCCTGGCCGTACCGGCCGGTGCGGGTCTGTCGGAAGATCACCGGACCGCCCATGGTGGCACGGATCAGGAGGGCGATCAGCAGGCCGAGCGGGACGGCGATGATCCCGGCCAGCGCGGTGACCGCGAGGTCCCCCCCTCGCTTCATTTCTCCCCCAACTGGGTTGGTGCGTTGTGGTGTTGTGGGCGCGCTCGGGGCTGCTCGGCGCGCAGGTGGTGCGGTGGTGCGGTGCTCAGTCGGTGGTCCAGCGCAGCCCGCGGTGGCGGGCGACGGCGGCGTAGGTCTCCAGCGAGACCCGGGCGACCGCGCGCTGGTCGAACTGGTCGAGGGCGCGGCGGCGGGCCGCCGCACCCAGGCGGGTCCGCAGGCCGGGCTCGGTGAGGAGCCGGTCGAGCGCGGTGGTCAGGGCGGCGGCGTCGGCCGCCGGGGCGAGCAGCAGGTGCTGGTCGTGGGTGCCGATCTCGCGGCAGCCGCGGATGTCGCTGAGCAGCATCGGCAGGCCGCTGGCGGCGGCCTCCATGCCGGAGCGGGAGAAGCCCTCCCGGTAGGAGGGGAGGACGAAGACGTCGAGGGCGGCGTACACGGCGGGCATGTCGTCGCGGGCGCCGAGGAACTCCAGGCCGGCCTCGGCGGCGCGCAGGGCGTCGGGCTTGTCGGGGTCGTCGGGGCCGATCCACACGAAGCGGGCCTTGCCGGCCAGCGCGCGGGCGGCTTCGGCGTACTCGCGGATGCCCTTCTCGGCGACCCGGCGGCCGACTCCGCCGACCAGCAGTTCGTCCTCGGCGAGGCCGAGTTCGGTGCGCAGCCGGGCGCGCAGGGCGTCCCGGGCCGGGCCGGGGGCGGGGAAGCGGTCGAGGTCGATGCCGTTGCCGACCACGCGGGAACGTTTCGCCGGGACGCCCCACCTGGCGAGCGTGGCGCGGTCCTCGGCGTTCTGGTAGAGCTCGGCGTGCGAGAAGCGGGCGGCCAGTGCCTCGGCGCCGAGCACGGCGAGCCGTTTGGCGAACGGGTCGTGGGCCTGCGCCCACAGGCCGTGGCAGGTGTTGACGACCACCGGGACGCGGGCGAGCCGGCCCAGCACCCGGCCGAGCACGCCGGTCTTCGGGTTGTGGGTGTGCAGCACGTCGGGGCGGATCTCGCGCAGCGCGGTGAGCAGTTCGCGGGCGGCGGCGAGGTCGGCGCGCGGCTGCCAGGCCCGGGTGAGCGAGGGCAGCGGCCGGTGCCGGACGCCGATCTGCTCGATCCGCTCCAGGTAGGGGCCGGGCGCGCTGAGGCCGTAGGCGTGCAGGCCGTGCTCGACGTCGACGGTGAGTTCGGTGGCGAGCAGCAGGTGCAGCGACATGTCGACGGTGGTGAGGTGGGCGACCTTCAGCGGTCGGCCGCCCTCGCCGCGCAGGCGGAGGGGGAACTGCTCAGGCACCGGCGCCCACCGCCTTCGCGGCGGCGACGATCCGGGCGTAGGCGCGCTCGGGGACGAGCCGGCCGTACAGCTTGGCCCGGAAGAAGTCGATCGGGTCGGTGCGCCGGACCGGGACGCGGTGGAAGCGGACCGGGTCGTAGCCGGGCAGGTTCCGGCCGACCCGGCCGGTGGCGGAGGTGCGGAAGCGGGCCCGCAGCGCGGCGTCCATGTGCGGGACGGGGCGGCCCCAGGTGTAGGCGAAGTGCCGGGGGCGGGTGCCGAGGTGCTCCTCGACGTCGTCGCCGCAGGCGTCGAGCTCGGTGGTGGTGAGCAGTTCGGGGCGGGCGTGGCTGCGGGTGTGGTTGGCGACGGTGCACAGCCCGGAGGCGGTCATCTCGCGCAGTTGCTCCCAGCTGAGGCCGGTGGCGGGGGCGCCCTTGGCGGTGGAGCCCTCCCAGCGCATCGGGCCGCCGACCAGGCCGCTGGCCAGGTAGATCGTGAACGGGAGGCCGCGTTCCCGGAGCAGCGGCCAGGCCGTCTCGTGGGTGTCGGCGAAGCCGTCGTCGAAGGTGAGGACGGTGCTGGGGGTGCGCAGGCCGGCTTCGAGCCGGTCGGCGGCGGTGTCCAGGGAGACCACCCGGCCGGGCGGCAGTTCGGCGAGCAGGTCGACCTGGGCGGTGAAGTCGGCCGCGGCCAGGTCGAGTTCGTCGGTGGTGCCGCCGCCGACCCGGTGGTAGATGAGCACGGTGGCGCCCTCGCCGGGCACCCGGCCGGCCGCGCGGGCCAACTGCTGCTTGACCTTGGAGCGGATGCCTCCGGCGTCGCCGGCGCTGCTCGCCATGAATCCCCCTCGCGGTGCCCCCGCACCGGACCTGTGACTCCCCCGGCCCGCGGTCGACGCGGGCGATGCGAATCACAGTAGGGGGAACTGTGGGGCTCCTGCCCCCGAAACGTGAAAGAAGTGCGTAGGTAGGCCGAAAATAAGCCGGTCCGACCGGTCCTGTCCCGTTGGAGGACGTTTTCCGGTCGGCGGGACGGGCGGGTGCCCGGCGGACGGGGTGGCGGGCGGACGGGTGGCGGGTGGCCCGCTCAGGGGGTGGCGCCGCCGCCCGGGCGGAGCAGCGCGACGCCGATCCGGACCAGCAGCAGCAGCCCGGCGGCCAGGCAGCCGGTCACCGCCATCGCCCAGGCCGGGCCGTCGCTCTCCGGGACCAGCACCGCCACCGCGATGCCCGCCCCCACGCAGACCAGGCCGAGCAGGGCCAGCAGCGGCTGGTGGCGGCGCAGCGCACAGCCGCCGAACAGCGCGGGCCAGCGGGTAGCGGCGCGGTCACTTCGGGTGTCTGCCATGCCATCCACGGTAACCCGGCGCGGGGGAACCGACCACGGCCGTCGGACCCTTGCGCGGACCCGCCCGGCCCGTCCCGGCCCACCCGTCCGCGAGGTCCTCCGAACCGTCCGCGCGCCGTTCCCGGACGGCCCGCCGGAGCGCCCGCGAAATCTCGCCGTCCGGCGTACAACCATCCCGGGACCTCGCGGGTCTCCACTACATTGAGCGATCCAGGAGCCGTCCGGCGTGCGGGGTAGGGAGTACCCGCCGCGGGCTAGATCACTCGGGTGCGGAGCCGCCGCGCCCGGGGTCGGAGGCCGGGCTCCGCCTGCCGACGGTACCGCCACGCCGCTTGCCGGCGACCGAGGGGGGAACCGTGTCGTACGCCACCGCCACCGCTGCCACCGCTGCCGTCTGCGCCCCGCCCCAGCCCGTCGTACCGTCCGCCGCCGCCCCGCGCCGACCCCGGGAACGGGACCGGGGCAGCTGGCTGCGCTTCAGTCCGGCCCAGCCGCTGTTCCGGGCCCGCGCGGCGCAGCGGCTGGCCGTGCTGGCGTACCACGGGATCACCGACCCGGCCTCGTTCGGCGCCCAGCTGGACCGGCTGCGGCGGCTGGCCACCCCGGTGTCGGTGCCGGACGTGGAGCGGGCGCTGGCCGAGGGGCGGCCGCTGCCGCCGCGCTCGGTGCTGGTGACCTTCGACGACCCGGACCGGACCGTGCTGCGGCACGCCCTGCCGGAGCTGGTGGCCCGGCGGATCCCGGCGGCGGCGTTCGTGATCGCCGAGCTGGTCGGCACCGAGAAGCCGTTCTGGTGGCACGAGGCGGCGTTCCTGGCCCGGCACGGCGGCCGGGCCCGGATGCTGCCCGGCGGCGGCTCCCCCGACCGGGTGCTGGCGCTGCTGAAGGCGATGCCCGACCCGGACCGCCGGCGCAGCCTGGCCGAGCTGCGGGTCTCCGCGGGCCGCCGCCCGCCGGCCCAGGAGCAGCTGCGCCCGGAGGACCTGCTGACCCTGCGGGAGGCGGCCGTCACGATCGGCAACCACACCCTGGGGCACCCCTCGCTGCGGCGCTGCGACGAGGCGACGGTGCAGGCGGAGATCGCCGGCGCGCACCGGGTGCTGACCGGCTGGCTGGGCGAGGCGCCGTCGGCGTTCGCCTACCCCGACGGCGGTTTCGACGAGCGGGCGGACGCGGTGCTGCGCCGGCTCGGCTACCGGCTGGGCTTCCTGTCCGACCACCGGCTGGGCCCCCGGCTGCCCGCGCACCCGCTGCGGATCAGCCGCCTCCAGGTCGACTCGACCACCTCGACCCGCCGCTTCGACACCATCCTGTCCGGCCTGGAGCCCGCGGTGCAGCGGCTGCTGGGCGCGCAGGCGTAGCGAACGGCCCGAGGCCCGCACCCCCCGCAGGAAGGGGGGTGCGGGCCTCGGGCGTGTCCGGGTCCGCGTCCGGGCCCGGTCAGGCGGTGGTGCCGGTGGGGCGGATGCCGCGCATCCGGCCGATCGCGTAGACGGCGCCGGCCAGGGCGAGGTCGGAGAGCAGCATGAAGCCGATCGAGTAGCTGCCCTTGGCGCTGTAGATGGCGCCCATCACCAGCGGCGGGACGAAGCCGCCGAGGCCGCCGACGGCGCCGACGATGCCGGTCACCGAACCGACCTGGGCGACCGGGGTGACCTGGGCGACCAGCGCGAACACCGCTCCGCTGGTGGTGCCGAGGCCGGCCGCCATCACCATGAAGGCGATCGTGCCGATCGGGCTGAGCTCCGGGTCGAACGCCTGCACGACGGCGAACAGCGCGGTGATCGCCAGCGCCCAGCAGGTCACCACGGCCGGGTGGACCCGGTCCGACAGCCAGCCGCCGAACGGCCGGAAGACGACCGTGACCAGGGCGAACCCGGCGGCCTTCGTCCCGGCGTCGGTCGCGGACAGCTCGTACCAGGTCTTCAGGTACGTCGGCAGGTAGACGCCGAACGCGACGATCCCGCCGAAGCCGATCGCGTACAGCGCGGACAGCTCCCAGGTCACCCGCAGCCTCCCGGCCCTGCCGAGCCGGGAGGCCAGCGAGGCGGTCGGGACCACCCGGTCGGGGCGGTCGCGCAGCAGCAGGAACGAGACCACCGTGTAGGCGGCCAGGGCGATGGCCATCACCCAGAACGGCAGGTCGTGGCCGTGCTTCCACAGCCGGGGGGTGAAGTAGCCGGACAGCGCGACACCGCCCATGCCCATGCCGAACACCCCGACGCCCAGGCCGCGCTTGCTCGGCGGGAACCAGGAGTTCACCAGCGGCACGCCGATCGCGAAGGTGGTGCCGCCGAGCCCGAGGAAGAAGCCGACCGCCAGCAGCGCCCCGTACGACTCGCGGGCCGGGATCAGCAGCAGCACCGGGACGATGGTCAGCGCCGACATCAGCGGGAACATCAGCCGGGCCCCGAAGCGGTCGGTCAGCGCACCGACCGGGACGCGGCCCAGCGAGCCGACGATCACCGGGACGGCGACCAGGAACGACTGCGCGAACGAGGTCATGTGCAGTGTCTTGTTGAACTCGCCCGCCAGCGGGGCGATCAGGTTCCACGCCCAGAAGGTCAGCGCGAAACCGATGGTGGCGACCACCAGGTTGGTGTAGGCCGTCCCCGACACCCGGTCGTCGTCCGGCGCCCGCTCGTTCGATGCTGTCAGCTGTCCCATGAGACCCAAGCCTCTGCGGACGCGCCGCCCCCGACCGGGAACACGCGCGGGCGTGGTCATACGGTCATTCAAACGGAGCAGGGGGTGCGCACCACCAGGGGTTCGGGGAACGGCGAGTCCGTGCTGCTGCGTGCTTGAACAGAACCGGAAGCCGATGCGCTGGGCGGCAGTGAACCGCCCGCAGACCGGGCCTCGCCGTTCCCCGGGCCCCCGGCGGGGGCTCTTGTTCGGGGTAGAGTCGGTGCTCGTGAAGATCGCCCTCGTGGACTCCGGAATCGGACTGCTCGCCGCCGCCGCCGCGATCCGCCGGGCCCGGCCCGACGCGGATCTGGTGGTGTCGGGCGACCCGGACGGCATGCCCTGGGGGCCGCGGACGCCCGGGGACATCACCGAGCGCGCGCTGGCCTGCGCCCGGGCCGCGGTGGAGTACCGGCCGGAGGCACTGGTGGTGGCCTGCAACACGGCGACGGTGCACGCGCTGGCCCGGTTGCGGGCGGAGTTCGAGCCCGGGCTGCCGGTGATCGGGACGGTCCCGGCGATCAAGCCGGCCGCCGCGACCGGCGGGGTGGTGGCGATCTGGGCGACCTCGCGGACCACCGGCAGCGCCTACCAGCGCGGGCTGATCGCCGAGTTCGGCGGGGCCGCGCGGGTCCACGAGGTGGCCTGCCCGGAGCTGGCCGAGGCGGTGGAGCGGGCCGACGGGGCCGCGATCGCCGCGGCGGTCGCCTCGGCCGCCGCCCGCACCCCCGCCGGGACCACCGACGTGGTGCTGGGCTGCACCCACTACGAACTGATCGACGACCGGATCGCCGCCGCGCTCCCGGGCCCGGTCCGGCTGCACGGCTCGGCGGGCGCGATCGCCGCGCAGACCCTCCGCCGGCTCGCCCCCGGCACGCCGACCGGCGGCGGCACGCTGACCGTCCTGCACTCGGGCCGCCCGGCGGCGCTGCCGCCCGAGGCGCTGGCGTACCCGCAGGGCGCGCTGCTGACGGCCGCCGCCCGGGTCTGAGCCCGGCGCCCTCCCCCCGGTCGGGGCCCGTCCGCCCGGGCCGTCGTGCCTCGGGGTCGGTCGGGGCCGGATCGGGCAGACTGCCCGGGTGACGGTCCTGTGGTGGGTCTCGGTGGTGTCGCTGCTGGCGTGGCTGTGGCTGGCGGTGTGCCACGGCGGGTTCTGGCGCACCGACCAGCGGTTGCCGGGGGGCGGCGGCGAGCCCGCGTCCTGGCCGTCGGTGGTGGTGCTGGTCCCGGCCCGGGACGAGGCGGAGGTGCTGCCGCTGTCGCTGCCCGGGCTGCTCGCCCAGGAGTACCCGGGGCGGGCCCGGGTGGTGCTGGTCGACGACCACAGCACCGACGGCACCGGTGGGCTCGCCCGGGAGCTGGCGCGGCGCGTCGGCGGGCTGGAGCTGACGGTGACCACTCCCCCGCCGCTGCCGGCGGGCTGGACGGGCAAGCTGTGGGCGCTGCGGCACGGCGTGGAGCGGGCCGGGGCGGACGCCGAGTGGCTGCTGCTGACGGACGCCGACATCGCGCACCGGCCGGGCTCGCTGCGGGCGCTGGTCGCGGCGGGCGAGGGCGGCGGCCTCGACCTGGTCTCGCAGATGGCCCGGCTGCGGGTGGAGAGCGGCTGGGAGCGGCTGATCGTCCCGGCGTTCGTGTACTTCTTCGCGCAGCTGTACCCGTTCCGCCGCTCCAACCGCACCCGGTCCCGGACGGCCGCGGCGGCCGGCGGCTGCTCGCTGGTGCGGCGGCGCGCGCTGGAGCGGGCGGGCGGGGTGGCGGCGATCCGCGGCGCGGTCATCGACGACGTGTCGCTGGCCCGGGCGGTCAAGCGCACCGGCGGCCGGACCTGGCTGGGCCTCGCCGACCGGGTCGAGTCCGTCCGCCCCTACCCCGGCCTGGGTCCGCTGTGGCGGATGGTCTCGCGCAGCGCCTACGCCCAGCTGCGCTACTCGCCGCCGCTGCTGGCCGGCACGGTGGCGGGCCTGGCGCTGGTCTACCTGGTGCCGCCGGTGGCCGCGCTGGCCGGGGCCGCGGCCGGGGCGTGGTGGACCGCCGGGGCGGGGCTGGCCGCCTGGGCGGTGATGGCCGGGACGTACGCGCCGATGCTCCGTTACTACGGGCAGCCGGTCGCCGCCGCGGCGCTGCTGCCGTTCACCGCGCTGCTGTACCTGCTGATGACGGTCGACTCGGCCGTCCAGCACTGGCGCGGCCGCGGCGCCGCCTGGAAGGGGCGCACCTACCCGCGGCCGCAGCGGGCCGAATAGCCGCGCGGCGCGGCGGGCAGGATCCGACGATGGAACGCCAGGAGATCTCCCGGATCGCGCACCGCGACCACCCGATCGCCGCCCCGCTGTCCGACGAGTCGGTGCGGGAGCTGCTGGAGCGGCTGCTGCGCGGCCGCTCGGGCGGTCGGCTGCTCGACCTCGGCTGCGGCGAAGCCCCTTGGGCGGTGCGGGCGTTGGCCGCGCACCCGGCGCTGCGCGCGGTCGGCGTGGACACCGACGCCGGGGCGCTGCGCGCCGCCCTGCGCAGCGCGCAGCGGCTCGGCGTCGACCGGCGGATCGGCCTGCACCACCACGACGTGCGGGAGTTCACCGCGTCCGAGCCGTTCGACGCGGTGCTGTGCGTGGGCGCGGCGTACGCCTTCGGGGGGATCGGGCCGGCCCTGGAGGCGATCGGGCCGCTGCTCGCCCCGGGCGGGGCGGTGCTGCTCGGCGAGACCTACTGGGAGGGCGAACCATCCGACCTGGCACGGGAGTTGTTCGGCGACGGGGTCCGCGACCTGGCCGGGACGGTCGGGGCGGTCCGGGCGGCCGGCTGGCTGCCGGTCGCCGGGCACACCTCCAGCCGCACGGAACTCGACGCCTACGAGTGGGCCTGGACCGGCTCGCTCACCGACTGGGCCCTGGAGCAGCAGCCGGGCCCCGACCGCGATCAGGCCCTGCGGACGGCGGCCGAGCACCGCGAGGAGTGGCTGACCGGCTACCGCGACTGCTTCGGCTTCGTCACGCTGGTGCTGCGCCGGGCGTCCTGACCGGCCGGCGGCCCTCGTGCTCCGCGAGGGCGATGGCGCGGCGGAGGTCCTGCGCGTACGCGTGCGGCTGCTCCCAGGCCGCGAAGTGGCCGCCGTCCGCGTGCTCGACGAACTCCCGGAGGTCGACGTACCGGGCGGCGAAGCCGCAGGGGGCGGGCTTGGTGTCGTGGGCGAAGGCGCTGAGGACGGTCGGGGTGGCGACGTACGGGACGGGCGGCACGAACTCGGCGTAGGGCGCGAACGAGGTGCCGATGGTGTCGGTGAACCAGTAGGCGCTGATCCAGGTGAGCAGGTCGTCCTCGGTGAACGGGACGTGCGACCAGCTCCGCAGCTTCTCGGCGATCCAGGAGGCGAGCCCGGCGGGCGAGTCGGCCAGGGCGGGGGCCAGCGTGTGCGGCTTGGTGGACTGCTGGGCGATGTAGCCGCCCTCGGCGCGCTGCCAGGCGGTGGCGGCGTCGAGGTGGGCGAGCTCCTCGGGGCCCAGGGCCGAGCGGTCGGCGAAGACCGCGTGCAGCGGCGAGACGTTGGTCAGGTGCAGGGCGGCGACCCGGTCGGGGTGGGTGGCGGCGAGGTGCTCGGCGACGTCCGCGCCGAGGTCGCCGCCGGAGAGGACGTAGCGGCGGTGGCCGAGGCGGTGGAGCGCGTCGGCCACCGCCGCGGCCATCGCGGCGGCCGAGGTGCCGGGCCGCGGCGGTCCGGCCGAGAACGGGAAGCCGGGGAGGGCGGGGACCAGCACGTTCAGGTCGGCGAGCAGCGGGAGCACCCGTTCGTACCGGAGCACCGAGTCGGGCCAGCCGTGCAGCAGGACCACGGTGGGGGCGTCCGGGTCGGCCCGCTGGTGGACGAGGCGCAGCGGGCCGGTGCCGGTCTCGACGCTCTCCCAGGGCAGGGCGAGGATCCGGGCCTCGTGGGCGCGCCAGTCGTAGCGGTCGCGCCAGTGGGCGAGCAGGCGGGCGAGGAAGTCCGGGTCCGTGCCGCGCTCCCAGCCCGTGGCCGGGGGCAGCGGCGGCCGCCGGGTCGCGGCGAGGCGCCGGCGCAGGTCGTCCAGGTCGGCTTCGGGCACGGGGGCGAAGGGCAGCGGCATGTGTACAACCATACACATCATGTGTTCACGCGTACACACGGGATGGGCCGACGCTACCCTGGGGCCATGGACAGCACGACGGCACGACCCAAGGACGCCTCGCGCACCCGCGAGCGGATCCTCGCCGCGGCGCGGCGCGAGTTCGCCCGGGCCGGGTTCGCGGGCACGACGGTGCGGGCCGTCGCCGCCGCGGCGGAGGTGTCGCCGAACCTGATCACCCGGTACTTCGGCGGCAAGGAGGGGCTCTTCGTCGCCGCCACCGAGGTCCGGCTCGACCTGGAGCGGGTGTTCGCGGGACCGCGCGGCTCGCTCGGACGCCGGCTGGCCGAGGGCATCGTGGCGCGGTGGACCGGCATGGAGGGCGAGGACCCGCTGCTCGTCCTGCTCCGCGCCGCGGGCGAACGCGGCGAGGCGGCCGAGGCGCTGGCGGCGTTCCTCGACCGGGAGTCGCTGGAGCCGCTGCGGCGGCAACTGCTGCGCTACGGCCTGACCGAACCGGAGGCGCTCGCCCGCGCCCGGGCGGTCGACACCTTCGTGCTCGGCGTCTCCGCCCGGCTGCGGGTGCTCCGCGACGACCTCGGCGACCGCGCGGAGCTGACCGACTGGATCGCCGACACCGTCCAGCACTTGCTGGACGCGCCCTGACCGACGGGCCGTCAGCGGGCCGGACGACCGGGAGGACGGCGGGGCGGGCGGGCCGTCAACGGCCCAGCAGGCGGCGGGCGGTGGGCTTCACGAACTCGTACCTGGACATCTGCTCCAGGTCGCGGAGCCAGGCGGTGCGGCCCGGGGGCCGGCGGACCAGCTCGCGGTAGACCTCCTCGAAGGCGGTGGAGACGTGGTCCAGCGAGAACCGGCCGACCACCCACTCCCGGCCCCAACTCCCCAGCTCCGCACGGCGGTCGGGGGCGTCGGCGAGGGCGCGGATCTGGGCGGCCAGCGCCTTGGCGTCGGCGGGGTGGTCGCCGTGGCCGTACATGCAGCGGGAGGCGTGCGGTTCGACCAGCGGGCCGGGTTCGTGGATCGCGGTGTAGCCGGCCGCGCCGTGCACGATGACGGGCTTGCCGAAGGCCAGGCCGCGCAGGGCCGAACCGCCCATGCCGAGGACGATGTCGGCGGCCTGGTAGGCGGGGCGCGGGTCGGGGCGCTGGCCGGTCAGGACGACCGCCTGGCGGCCGAGCTCCTCGTTGACGGCGGCGGCCTCGGCCCGCAGGTGCTCCTCGCTGGGGCCGCCGCCGACCACCGCGAGGACCAGCTTCGGGTCGTCGAGCAGCCGGACGGCGGCGATCGTGCGGGAGACCCCGGCGTCCTTCTCCAGGCCGGCGACCAGCCGGGTGACCACGCAGAGCAGCAACTGGCCGTCGGCGGCGCCCACTTCGGCGCGGAACGCGGCGCCGGAGACCGCGCCCGGCGCGTCGGAGCCGGTGTCGACGGGGGGCTCGATCAGCCGCAGGTCGCGGTGCCCGAAGGCCCGGCCGTCCGGCATCAGGGCGCCCAGGCCGAGCACCAGCGGCTGGTAGCGGGGCATGCCGCGGAGCATCCGGATGCCGTAGAAGGTGGTGACGATCGGGAGCCGGCCCTGCCGGCCGGGGCCGAAGTAGGCGTTGCGGGCGGCCCGGACCTCCCAGGCGTGCACCACCTGGGAGCCGTGCTCGTCGGCGAGCTTGGCGAGCCGGGCCCGGACCACCGCGTGCGGGGTGCCCGGGTCGCCCGCGACCACCAGGTCCAGGCCGTGCCCGGCGGCGAGCTCGACCAGCGGGGCCGGCCCGTCGACGCCCTGGGCGAACAGCACCGGCTGGTGGCCGCGGTCGCGCAGGGTGCGGGCGATGTCGACGGCGTTGAGCTGGGCCCCGCCGAGGGCGAGGTTGTTCAGGTGGACCAGGACCCGGACGGAACGCATGCTCAGTCCTCCCACTGGTGCGGGACGAAGACGGGCGCGGCCATCACGACGGCGCGCGGCGGGGTGTCGAGCATCGGGCCGAAGACGTCGAACTGCCCGGCGGAGTGCCAGCTCATCAGCGTCCCGCCGTCGGTCCTGCCGATCGAGTAGACGCCCGTCCACAGCGTGTAGCGGCCGCGCGGCAGCGGCAGCCGGGGGATGACGCAGGCCACCTTGTGGTCGCCGCCGGTCATCCGGATCTCGTGGCTGATCTGGAAGATCGGGCTGGAGGTGCCCTCGCTGACGCCCAGGTGCAGGGTGGCGTCGCCGCGGTAGTCGCCGCCGAGGGTGAGTTCGACGGTGACCGGCTCGTCGGTGTGCAGGGTGGTGTCCTCGGCGTCCTCGCCGCGCACCTCGTACTTGAGCAGCTGCAGCGGTTCGCCGACCCGGGCGGACGCCTCGGACTGGGCCTCGATGGAGTCCCGGTAGCCGGCCAGCGCGTCGGTGATCCCGGCGTCCACCCGGACGGTGCCCTGCTCCAGCCAGACGCCGCGGCGGCAGATGGACTGCACCGCGGGCAGGTCGTGCGAGACAAAGACGATGGTGGTGCCCTGCTCGGCCACCTCGCGCATCCGGTCCAGGCAGCGCTGCTGGAAGACCGCGTCGCCGACCGCGAGCACCTCGTCGACCAGCAGGACGTGCGGCTCCAGGTAGGCGGCGACCGCGAAGCCCAGGCGCATCTGCATGCCGGAGGAGTAGAACTTCACCTGCCGGTCGATCGCGCCGCCGAGGCGGGCGAACTCGACGATGTCGTCGAAGCGCCCGGCGACCTCGCGGCGCTTGAGGCCGAGCAGCGCGCCGAACAGGTAGATGTTCTCCCGGCCGGTCAGGTCGGGGTGGATGCCGGCCCGGATCTCGATCAGGGCGCCGATCCGGCCGCGCACGTCGATCACGCCCGCGTACGGGTACATCACCCGGGTCAGCATCTTCAGCAGCGTCGACTTGCCGGAGCCGTTGGAGCCGATCAGGCCGACCGACTCGCCGGGCTCGATGTGCAGGTTGATGTCGCGCAGCGCCCAGCGCCAGTCCTCGCCACGGTCGCCGCGCAAGCGGCGGGCCATCTGGTCGACCCGGTCGCGCAGCAGCATCCGCTGCTGGTCGGCGCGGAACCGCTTCCAGACCTGCTCGGTGCGGATGGTGCCCAGAGGGTAGTCACGCGACATCGGCGATCCCCGTTTCCAGCTTCTTGAAGACCAGGTACCCGCCGACCAGGAAGACCAGCGAACTGGCCGCGGCGATCAGCGTCATCCGGGCGTCCGGCGCCTCGCCGTACAGCAGCGCCTTGCGGTAGCCCTCGATGACCGCGCCCAGCGGGTTGACGCCGACGTAGACCTCCTGGAGCCGCTGCGGGATCTTGGCCAGCGGGTAGGCGACCGGGGTGGCGAAGACGCCCATCTGGGTGATGATCGGCAGCAGGTGGCGGACGTCGCGCAGGTAGACCACGGCGACCGAGAGGATCAGCGCGATGCCGTAGGTGAAGGCGAACTGGATGCCCAGCAGCGGCACCACCCAGAGGAAGGTCGCGGCGGGGGCCGTCCAGAACACCAGGAACATCAGGCCCAGCACGCCGACGCCGATCACCATGTCGACGGTGGCGACCAGCATGGTGGCGAGCGGGAACACCTCGCGCGGGCAGTACACCTTGTTCAGCAGGCTCAGGTTGTTGGCCAGGCTGAGCGCGCCCTGGTTCATCGTGTTGGAGAAGAACTGCCAGACGATCAGGCCGAGGTAGGCGAACAGCGTGTACGGGACGGCGCCGGTCTCGATCTTGACCGCCCGGTGGAACACCAGGGTGAAGATCGCGCAGAGCGCCAGCGGGGTGAGCACCGCCCAGGCGAAGCCGAGCACCGCCTGCTTGTACCGGGCGCGCAGGTCGCGCTCGGCCAGGGCGCGCACCAACTCCCGCGCCGCCCACAGCTCGCGGGCCACCTGGAGGGGGCGCAGCCGGCGTTTGAAGACCAGTTCGGGCGGCGGTCCGGCGGGCACCGGGGCGCCCGGCGGGGCGGCCTGGCCCCGCGGCTCGTCGATGACCTGTGCGCGCTGTCCCCCCACGGACTCCCGCCCTCCCCGGAGGCTGTGCTCGCCCCTGGTGCCTGTGCCGTCTGTCTGCCGCCGCCGGTTCCGTGCCCGAACGGCCTCCCCCGGCCCCGGGTGCGGGCGGACCGGGGAACCGGGCGCACCGCTGTCGTCGGGGCCGGGCCGCCGGTCCTGCCCGGCCGACCCGCGGACCACAATGACACAGAGTGTGCGGGCCGCGGGCGGGTTCGGTGAAGATTGCGGCAGCTCAGCCCGGTACGGGACGGTTCCGGACCGAACGGCCCGTTCCGGCCAGGGAGTCGGCGGCGGCGACGGTCAGCGGGCGGGCTGCTCGGCGACCAGCCGGTCGAGCGCGGCGGGCATGGCGTCGACGCCGCCGGCCCTGGTCGGCGAGGTGCGGCCGGTGCCGTCCACCACCACGGTGGGCAGTTCGGTGACCTGGTCCTGGGCGAACAGCTTCGGGGCGTCCTCCACCGCCCGGTCCACCTCGGCGGAGCGGTACGCGGCCCGGAACTTCGCCGCGTCGACGCCCTGCCCGGCGGCCCAGTCGGCGGCGGCCTGCTCGGTGGTCAGGCCGGCGTGCTGCTCGCGGACGGCGCGGAACACCGCGGCCTGCAGGCGGTCCACCTCGCCGAGCCGGTCCAGGGCGTAGAACAGCCGTGCGTGCGCCCGCTGTTCGGCCTCGTCCGGGCTGCCGGGCCAGACCGCCGGGACCCGGCGCAGCGTGACGTCCGCCCGGTGCTCGGCGGCCCAGCGGGTGAGCGGCTGCTCCAGCAGGGCGGAGTGCGAGCAGTTGTACCAGAAGAACTCGACCGCCTCGTGGGCGCGTTGGACCACCGGCGCGGCCGCGGGCGGGGCGGCCTGCTCCAGCGGGGCGACGGCGGGCGACGGCGCGTGCTGCTGGGTCGGTGCGGACGGCCGGGCGGCGCCGAACTGGCCCCCGAGGGAGGGCAGTTGCTGGCCGGCCGGGCCGAGCGGCAGCCGGGACGGGGCGAGGCCGGACGCGGCCTCGGCGGCGGTCGGGGCGGCCAGCAGGCCCCCGGCGACGGCGAGCAGGACAGTGGTTCTGAGCAGCGACTTCACCCCGGCAGCCTGGCAGGCGGGGCGTGCGGCGTTCCAGGAGATCGGGCCCCGGTCGGCGGGATTCGCCGGATCGGAGCAATGCCGGGGCGGTGCGGCGGCGGCGCGGCTCGAACGTCCGTCGGGCGTTCGAGACCCTCTCCGGACGCTCCCCCGCGGGCCGGTGGACGGGCGCGCCCCCGGACGGTTCGCCCGACCGCCGGGGGGACCGGCCGTCGGGGGGCGGCCGCCGGGGGGCGGATCGGCCGCCGCCGTACCGTGGGACCCATGACGAACCGTGAGTTCCTGGTGCTGACCACCACCCACGAGGACGAGACCCTGGCCCGCGAACTGGCCGCCGCGGCGGTGCGCGAACGCCTGGCCGCCTGCGCGCAGGTGTACCCGGTCCGCTCGGTGTACTGGTGGGACGGCGAGGTGCAGGAGGGCGCCGAGTGGCGGATCGACCTCAAGACCCGGGCCGAGCTGGCCGAACGGCTGACCGCGTTCCTGGTCGAACGGCACCCGTACCAGACCCCGGAGGTGATCGGAGTGCCGGTGGCCACCGGCTCGGCCGGCTACCTGGACTGGGTGGCGGCCGAGACGGCCTAGCGGGCGACCTCGCGCAGCAGCTGCTGCCAGCCGGTGGTGACGGTGTCGAGGTCGAAGTGGGCCAGTGCGCGGGCCCGGGCGGCGGCCGCGTACGGGGTGCGGTCGGCGGCCAGCAGGGTGCGCAGCGCGTCGGCGAGGGCCGCCGGGTCGCCGGGCGGGACGAGCAGGCCGCCCTCGCCGGGGCGGACCACGTCGGAGACCCAGCCGACGTCGGTCGCCACCGCCGGGAGGCCGGCCAGCGCCGCCTCGATCAGGACGCCCGGGACGCCCTCGGAGTCGCTGGTCAGCAACAGGAGGTCCGCGGCCCGGTAGAGCGGCGCGGGGTCGGCCAGCGGGCCGAGCGGGTGGACCCGCGGGCCCGGGGCGAGGGTGGCGCGCAGCGGGCCCTCGCCCGCCAGCGCGAGGTGGGTGTCGGCGGGCAGCAGGGCGTGCGCGGCCAGCGCCAGGTCGGGGCGCTTCTCGGGGCTGAGCGCGCCGACCCAGGCGATCAGCGGGCCCCCGGCCGGCAGGCCGAGTTCCACCCGGGCGGCGGCCTTCTCGGCGGGGCCGGCGGCGGGCCGGAAGCGGTCGGCGGGGCGGGCGTTGGGCAGGGTGCGCAGCCGGCGGGCGGGCAGCCGGAAGCGGGTGCGCAGGACGTCCGCGGCGTGCGGGGAGATCGCGGCGACGGCCGCCGCCCGGTGCAGGAACGCGCCCACCCGCAGTCGGCGCAGCGGGTCGGCCGTCCAGTGCCGGGGGTCGCCGATGTTGACGTACACGAAGGGGGTGCGGGCCCCGAACAGGCCCAGCGCGCACGCCTGCAGGGTCGAGGAGCCGTGCGCGACCACCACGTCGGCGTCCCGCGCGCGGGCGCGCAGGGCGCGCAGGGTCGCCGGGTGGTGCCGGGACGGGCCCAGCACGGGGACGGCCGCCCCGGGGTCGGCGTCGGGGTGCGGGTGCAGCGCGGCGAGCGCGGAGGACTGGCCGCGGCGCGCCAACTCCCGGTGCAGGTCCAGCGCGAGGCGCTGCGCGCCCCGGGCCCTGGGGTCGGTGATGACGTGGAGTACCCGCGGGTCGGCCATGGCGCCGAGCGTACCGGGAGAGGCCCGTCAGGGGCTCGGGGAACGGCGGGTCCGTGCTGCTGACGGCCGGAGCCCATCGGAGTGTCCGTGCTGCTGCGTGTCTCGAACAGAACCGGAAGCAGACGCGCGCTCCGGCAGTGCACCGTCAGCAGCCACGGACTCGCCGTTCCCCGAGCCCCTGGATGCACGCTTTGCCGAGCCACTGATTTCGCTTTCGGGGGACGTGGGACGGGTCGGGCTGGGATGCTGATGCGCGGTCAGGGGGTGGCCCGGGCGAGGGGGGGTTGGCGCGGTGCGCGTGGTGTACGTGATCGACAGCGTGAGTCGGGTGGGCGGGGCGGAGCAGGGGTTGGTGGCGATGGCGCCGCTGCTGGTCCGTTCGGGGGTGGATTTGCACGTGGCGTTCCTGAAGGAGTCGCCGGGCGGGTTCCAGGAGGAGTTGCGGGCGGCGGGCGCGGGGGTGCACCCGGTGCTGCGGGGGTCGCGGGGGGCCCGGGTGGCGGGGTTGCGGGCGGAGTTGCGCCGGCTGCGGCCGGACCTGGTGCACACGACGCTGTACGAGTCGGACGTGCTGGGCCGGACGGCCGCTCTCGGGTCGCGGGTGCCGGTGGTGTCGAGCCTGGTGAATTCGGCGTACGGGCCGGAGCACCTGCACGCGCGCGGGCTGAACCCGTGGAAGGTGCGGGCGGCGCAGGCGGTGGACGCGGTGACGGCGCAGGGGGTGCGGCGGTTCCACGCGTTGACGGAGCACGTGGCGGAGGTGATGGCGGCCCGGTTGCGGGTGTCGCGGCGGCGGATCGACGTGGTGCCGCGGGGGCGGGACCCGCTGCTGCTGGGGGCGGTGACGCCGGAGCGGCGGGCCCGGGTGCGGGCGGGGCTGGGGTTGGGCGAGGAGGTGCCGGTGGTGTTGGCGGCGGCCCGGCAGCAGTACCAGAAGGGCTTGGACGTGCTGGTGTCGGCGTGGCCGCGGGTGCGGGCGGCGCGGCCGGACGCGGTGCTGCTGCTGGCGGGCAGCCGGGGGGCCGAGACCGGGCGGCTGGAGGAGTTGGCGGCGGCGACGGGGGGCGTGCGGTTCCTGGGGCCGCGGGACGACGTGTTCGACCTGATGGCGGCGGTGGAGGCGTTCGCGGTGCCGTCGCGCTGGGAGGGGTTGGGGAGCGCGGCGATGGAGGCGATGGGGGTGGGGGTGCCGCTGGTGTGCGCGGACGTGGCGGCGCTGCGGGAGACGGTGGGCGGCGGGGAGGAGTGCGCGCTGCTGGTGCCGCCGGAGCGGCCGGAGGCGCTGGCGGGGGCGCTGCTGCGGGTGCTGGAGGAGCGCGGGGAGGCGCTGGTGCGGGCGAAGGCGGCACGGGCGCGTTTCCGGTCCGGGTACACGTTGGAGCGGGTGTCGGCGCGGATGGTGGAGTTCTACGGGCGGGCGCTGGCCTGACCGGGCGCGGGCGGCGGGGTTCTCCGGGCGCGCACCGGCCCGGCGGGGTGCGGGCGGGCGGTGGCCGAACCGTCGGGCGGGTGGCGGCCGGTCCGGCGGGCGGGCGTTTGATGACGTCGCGTCAGTTCGCGTGCGTGCGTCCTGATTCCGACCAACAGCAGGTGTCAGTATGGCCAAAGTGCTTGCGCCGCAGGTCCGGGGCGGGAAGCATCGATCGCAGGGGAGGGCCGTGGGGGCGGCCTTGTACGTTCACTTTTCTGCCGCTGCCGCTGCCGTCGCCGGAGGCGCCCGCGGCCCGGCCGTACCGATGCGCGCCGCCCGCGGGGGCGGGGTGCGGCCGTGGGGCGCGTGGGCTCCGTGACGAGGCGAGGGGAACCAACCGGTGGAACCGGCAAATCTGTTCACCGTCCTGCGGCGGTACTGGCGGCTGTTGGCGGCCTGTACGGTCGCCGCGCTGGTCGTGGGTTTCCTGCTGACGCCGGCCGGTGACGCCGTGGACAACGGCAAGTGGCAGTGCAAGGTGGCGATCACCCCGGTCGCGGGCGCGGCGGACACCGTGCGGGCGGACCAGGTGCTGTCGTACGCGCAGGGTTCGGCGGTGACCACGGCGGCGGCGCAGAAGCTGCACGTGACGGACGTGGCGGGGCTGACGGCGCGCCGGACGGTGGCGGCGGAGTCCACCCAGATGCTGCTGTTCACCACGACCGGTCCGACCCAGGCGTCCTGCGTGGAGCTGGCGGCGGCGCTGTCCGAGGCGACGATCACCGGGTACGCGCAGGAGTCGAAGAAGAGCGCGGACGAGTCGATCAAGCGGCTGCGGACCCAGGCGGACGCCCAGCAGTCGCAGCTGGACGACCTGCAGAAGGCGTCCAGCAAGGCGAACGCGAGCGATCAGGCCAAGCTGCAGCCGCAGTTGTCGACGGCGACGGCGGCGCTGACCAAGACCCTGGGGGCGATCGCCGACCTGCAGAACTACAGCCAGACCGACGCGATCCAGCAGTGGGGTTCGATCGACGCGAAGGAGCTGGGCGGCAGCCTGCTGTCCTCGCCCTCGCGCGGGGTGCGGCTGACGCTGGCGGTGGTGCTGGGCCTGGCGCTGGGCGTGGTGGCGGCGCTGATGCTGTCCCGGATGGACACCCGGCTGCGGACCCGGGACGGCACCGAGGAGGCGTTCAACCTGCCGGTGATCGGCGAGATCCCGCGGCTGTCGCGGCGGCTGCGGCGGCTGCGCGAGCCGCTGGTGACGGCCCGGCCGGAGGATCCGGCGACCGAGGCGTTCCGTTCGCTGCGCTCGACGCTGCTGCTGACCGGCCCGGAGTCGCTGTCCGCGCAGTTCGGGCAGGGCGGGCTGGACCCGGACGACCGGCGGGTGCGGCGGGCGGTGGAGCCGGCGCCGGTGGTGCTGGTGATGTCGGGGCGTTCGGGCGACGGGCGGACCACCACGGTGGCGAACCTGGCGGCGGCGCTGGGCGAGACCGGCCGCCAGGTGCTGGTGCTGGACTGCGACTTCCGGCAGCCGGAGCTGAACGCGCACTTCGGGATGGACGAGGGCCCGGGCATGGCGGAGCTGCTGTCCGGCGAGCAGCTGACCGACCCGGTGGACCTGATCCGGCAGACCCGGGTGCCGAACGTGGCGATGATCGCGGGCGGGCACGCGACGGCGTACCCGGCGGCGCTGGTGCTGCGCGCCGGGGAGGTGCTGGCGCTGGCCCGGCGGCACGCGGACGTGGTGCTGATCGACTCCTCGCCGCTGCTGCACGCGAACGACGCGTACGACCTGGTGCAGCACGCGGACGCGGTGCTGGTGACGCTGATGGCGGGCAACGTGCGCCCGGAGGAGGCGGACCGGGTGTCCGAGCTGCTGGCCCGCACCGGGGTGCCGGTGGCGGGGGTGGCGCTGCTGGGGACGGAGGTCGCCACCGGGCGGCGCAACCGTTCGCTGCGGCTGCCGGGCCGGCTGGGCGGCCGTCCGGCGCTGGGCCCGGAGCCGTCCCGGCCGGCGCTGCCGCGTCCGGAGCCGGTGGAGCGGGTCGCGGAGCCGCGGCGCCCGGAGCCGCGGCGGACCGAGCACCGGCGGGTGGAGCCGCACCGGCCCGAGCACCAGCGGCCCGAGCACCAGCGGGCGGACGGCGGGCGGCGCGGCGAGCCGGTGTACGGGTCCGCCGAGCCGGGCGGTCGGCCCGACGGGACGACGAGTTGGGGCCGCCGCCCGGTGGAGCTGCCGCCGGAGGAGCCGGTGGAGACCACCATGCAGCTGCGGCTGGGCGAGGACCGGTGACGGGGTCGCGGGCCAGGGTGCTCTGGCTGGCCAAGGGCCTGGGCCGGGGCGGCGCGGAGCAGTTGCTGCTCAACTGCGTGCGCCACGCGGACCGTTCGCGCTACGACATCGAGGTGGCGTACGTGCTGCCGCACAAGGACGCGCTGGTGCCGGCCCTGGAGGCGGCGGGCGTGCCGGTGCACTGCCTGGGCGGCGCGCCGGGGCGGCGCTGGCCGCTGCGGCTGCGGGCGCTGCTGGCGGAGCGCCGCTACGACCTGGTCCACACCCACATGCCGGTGCCGGCGGTCGCGGCCCGGCTGCTGCGGCCGGGCGGCGGGCGGCGGCCGCGGCTGGTGCACACCGAGCACAACCTGTGGGAGCGCTACCGGCTGCCGACCCGCTGGGCGAACGCGCTGACGTACGGGCGCAACGACGCGGTGGTGGCGGTGTCGCACGCGGTGGCGGCGGGGGTCGGGCGGCGCCGGGCGGGCGACTGGCTGACGGTGGTGCACCACGGCCCGGACCTGGGCGGCGCGCCGTCCGGTCCGGCGGCGCGGCGCGCGGCGCGGGCCGAACTCGGGCTGCCCGAGGACGCGTTGGTGGTCGGCACGGTCGGCAACCTGACCGCGAAGAAGGACCAGGCGACGCTGCTGGCGGCGTTCGCGCTGCTGCGCGACAAGGAGCCGGACGCCCGGCTGGTACTGGTCGGATCGGGGCCGCTGGAGGCCGAGTTGCGGGCGCGGGCGGGTGACGGCGTGCTGTTCGCGGGGATGCGTGCGGACGTCCCGGCGCTGCTGCCGGGCTGGGACGTGTTCTGCCTGAGTTCGCGCCAGGAGGGCCTGCCGGTGGCGCTGATGGAGGCGATGGCCTCGGGGCTGCCGTCGGTGGTGACCCGGGTCGGCGGCATGCCGGAGATCCTGGACGACGACGTGGAGGGCCGGCTGGTGCCGCCCGGCGATCCGGCCCGACTGGCCGACGCGCTGGCCGAGTTGGCCGATCCGGTGCGGCGCGGGCGGATGGGCGCGGCGGCCCGGGAGCGGGCGGGGTCCTTCGACGTGGCGGGCGCGCAGCGGGCGATCGAGCGGGTGTACGCGCGGGTCCTGGCGAACTGAACCGACTGTGGTGGGGCGTAGTCCGGAGGGGACGAGCACGACGTGGGTGGCGAACTGACGTACCGCGGGCTGGAGTCGGCGGACGTGCCGGCGGTGCTGGAGCTGTTGACGGCTTCGCTGGCGGGCGGCCCGACCGGGCGGCGCAGCGCGGAGTTCTTCGACTGGAAGCACCGGGAGAACCCGTTCGGGTCGAGCCCGGGCCTGGTCGCGGTGGCGCCGGACGGGCGGGTGGTGGGGGTGCGGCTGTTCCTGCGCTGGTGCTGGCGCGGGCGGGACGGCGGCGGGGAGGGCGGCCGCGAGGTGCGGGCGGTGCGGCCGGTGGACACCGCGACGCACCCGGACTTCCAGGGGCGCGGGATCTTCCGCCGGCTGACCACCGAGCTGCTCGAACAGGTCTCCGGTGACGCCGAGTTGGTGTTCAACACGCCGAACGGCAACAGCCTGCCGGGCTACCTGAAGATGGGCTGGCGGGAGCTGGGCCGCGTCCCGGTGGCGCTGCGGGTGGCCCGGCCGGTGTCCTTCGCCCGGGGCGCCCGGGCGGCGCTGTCCCGGCGGCCCGGGCCCTCGGGGCCGCCGCGCTGCGAACTCCCTTCCGCCGCGGACTGGTTGGCCGACCCGGGCGCCCGGCGGGCCGGGCAGCTGGCCGAACTGCTCGCCGAGCGCGAGCGGGCCGACGCGGCCGATCCGCGGCTGCACACCGTGCGCACCGCGCCGTACCTGGCCTGGCGGTACGGGGCGGCGCCGGGCCTGGACTACCGGGTGGTGAGCGTCGAACGGGGCGGCGAGCTGGTCGGGTTGGCGTTCGGGCGGCCGCGTCGGCGCGGACCGCTGGCCGAGTTCACGCTGGCCGAGCTGATCGTCCGCCCGGGCGACCGGGCCGCGGCGGCGCAGCTGCTGCGGGCGGCGGCGTCCTCCGGCTGCGACCACGCCGCCACCCACCTGGCCCCCGGCACCGAGGCCGCCGCGGCCGGGCTGCGGTCGGGCTGCGTGCGGGCCCCGCGCACCGGCATGGTGCTGGCCGCCCGCACCCCGACCGGCCCGCTGTCGGCCGAACGCTCGCTCGCCGACTGGCGGTTCAGCCTCGGCGACCTGGAGGTCTTCTGATGGCGGCACTGCTCGCCGGCTTGCTCCGCCCGGCCCGGCGGGCCCGCTCGCGTCCGCCGGGCCGCTCGCTGGCGCCGGCCCGGCTGCGCGGGTCCCTGCGGCGCGGCCGGCTGACGCTGCTGGCCTGGGCGGTGGTGCTGGGCTACGTGACGGTGTTCGTGCTGGCGATGGTGCACACCACGTACGACACCTGGGGAGCGCTGCTGGTGGCGCCCGCGCTGATGGCGATCGGCACGCCGGTGCTGGCCCGGGTCGCGGCGGCCAACCCGGAGCGCGGGGTGTTCAAGCTGCTGATGGTGGCGATGGCGGCGAAGCTGGCCTGCGCCTTCCCCCGGTACCTGATGGCGTTCGTGCTGTACGGCGGCGCGGCGGACGCCAAGATGTACCACCAGAAGGGCTCCGAGCTGGCCCGCTACCTGACAACCACGGACTTCACCGCCGGGCTGCACTACGACCTGGGGATGAAGGTCGCGGGGACGGGCTTCGTCATCATCGTCACCGGCGTGGTCTACGCGGTGACCGGGCCGACCCTGGTGGGCGGCTTCCTGGTGTTCTCCTGGCTGGGCTTCTGGGGGCTGCTGTTCTTCTGGCGGGCGCTGCAGATCGCCTTCCCGGAGGCGGACTCGCGGCGCTACGCGAAGCTGGTGTTCTTCCTGCCCTCGCTGCTGTTCTGGCCGTCCAGCATCGGCAAGGACGCCTGGATGATGTTCTGCCTGGGCCTGACCACGTACGGGGTGGCCCGGCTGCTGGACCGGCGGTTCGGCGCGTTCGCGTGCATCGCGCTGGGCTCGCTGGGCACCGCGATGGTGCGGCCGCACGTGACGGTGCTGGCGGGCGCGGGCCTGAGCGTGGCGTACCTGCTGCGGCAGCGGCCGCGGCAGGTGTCGGCGCTGGGGCCGCTGCGCACGGTGCTGACGGCGGCGGTGCTGGCGGTGGGCGTGGCGCTGATGCTGCAGCAGGTGTCGACCTTCTTCGGGACGAACGGCACCGGCGGGGACGCCGTCAACCAGGTGCTGTCGGAGACCTCGCGGCGCACCTCGCAGGGCGACTCGGTGATCAACGCGGCCACCGCGGACGAGCCGGCGCCCGCGTTCAGCCTGAACCCGGTGAAGCTGCCGATGTCGGTGGTGAGCGTGCTGTTCCGGCCGTTCCCGTTCGAGGCGTCGAACGTCCAGAACCTGATCCAGTCGGTGGAGTGCTTCGCGCTGCTGGTGATGTTCGTCCGGGCCTGGCCGCAGCTGGCCCGGATCCCCAAGCTGTTCGTCCGGCGCTCGTACGTGGCCTTCGCCGTGGTGTACACGCTGCTGTTCTGCTGGGCGTTCTCGACCATCAACAACATGGGCATCCTGTCGCGCGAGCGGGTGCAGGTGCTGCCGCTGGTGCTGGTGCTGCTGGCGATCCCGAAACCGGCCCAGGCCGGGCCGGTGCGGCGGCGCAGACCGCCGCTGTGGCGGGCCCAGCCGGGCCAGTGGGGCGCCGCCGCCCGATCAGGGCCCGAGCTTCCGGTCGCCGTCGGCGCTCCGGATCCGTCACGAACCCAGGGGGGCTCGACCTCATGACGACCGACCAGAACCGCCCCGCCGTCCTCGGCGGTGCGCCCGCCTTCCCCGACGGCCTGCCGCTGACCCGCCTGCGGGTGCCCGACCGGGACGGGCTGCTCGGGCGGCTCGGCGAGGTGCTGGACTCCGGGATGCTCACCAACGGTCCGCGGGTGCGCGAACTGGAGGAGCGGGCGGCCGAGTTGATGCGGGTTCCGCACGTGGTGGCGGTGTCCAACTGCACGGCGGGGCTGATGCTGGTGCTGCAGGCCGCGGGGGTCGGTGGGGGCCGGCCGGTGCTGATGCCGGGGTTCACCTTCTCGGCGACCGCGCACGCCGCGCACTGGGCGGGCGGCAGCCCGCTGTTCGCGGAGGCCCGGGAGCGGGACATCACGCTCGACCCGGCCGACGCCGAGGCCCGGCTGAAGGCCGCCGACTCCCCCGTCGCGGTGATGGCCACCCACGTGTACGGGACGCCCTGCCAGACCGAGGAGCTGCAGCGGGTCGCCGACGCGGCCGGGCTGCCGCTGGTGTACGACGCGGCGCACGGCCTGGGTTCGGCGCGGCGCGGCGTGCCGGTGGGCGGCTTCGGCCTGGCCGAGGTGTTCTCGATGAGCCCGACCAAGGTCGCGGTGGCGGGCGAGGGCGGCCTGGTCGCCACCCGGGACGCGGCGCTCGCGCAGACCCTGCGCACCGCCCGGGACTACGGCAACCCGGGCGACTACGACACCCTGTTCCCCGGCCTGAACGCCCGGATGAGCGAACTGCACGCCACCGTCGGCCTGACCTGGCTGGCCGGGCTGCCCGAGCGGGTGGCCCACCGGGGCGCGCTGGTGGCCGAGTTCGCCCGGGCCGCCGCCGGGGTGCCCGGCCTGCGGCTGGCCCTGCCGGAGGAGGGCGACACCTCGACCTTCAAGGACCTGACGCTGATCCTGGACGCCGGGGAGTTCGGCCTGGACAACCGGCAGCTGGCCGCGGCGCTGAAGGCCGAGGGCGTCGACACCCGCCGGTACTTCTTCCCGCCCGTCCACCGGCAGCGGGCGTACGCCCACCTGGGGCAGGCGGAGGAGCTGCCGCGCACCGACCGGCTGGCGGCCTCGGTGCTGACCGTCCCGCTGTGGTCGCACATGGACGCGGCGACGGTCCGCCGGGTCGCGGACGCGGTGGTGCGTGTCCAGCCCTTCGCGGCGGAGGTCCGGGAAGCCCTCGGGGAGGGCGTCACGCCCGCCTGAGCGATCCTCGCAAGGCGGTTCGGCCGTTAGTCGGATCAGGTGAACTCGGTTGGACCGCAGGGAGGTTGGGGGGTCAGGATGGCCGTCATGTTCAAGGGATTCCGCAGCTTCCTGCTGCGCGGCAACGTCGTCGACCTCGCGGTCGGCATCGTCATCGGCGCGGCCTTCACCGCCGTCGTCACCGGTTTCGTCGCGGCCTTCCTGACCCCGCTGATCGGCATCGCCTCCGGCGCGGTCGGCGACTTCAGCAAGGAGTCGTTCACCGTCACCGGGGTCACCTTCCCGTACGGCGCGTTCCTCCAGGCCCTGATCAGCTTCGTGCTGGTCGCCGCGGTGATCTACTTCGCCGTGGTGATGCCGGTCGGCCGACTGCAGAACCGTTTCAACCCGGTCAAGGACACCCCGGTGGCCAAGGCCGACTGCCCCGAGTGCCTCAGCACCGTCCCGGCCGCGGCCACCCGCTGCGCCCACTGCACCAGCGAACTGGCCGGCCGCCCGGGCTTCCCGGCCCAGGCCGCCGCCGCGGCCGCCCGCTGAGCAGCCACCGCAGCACCCACCGCACCACCCCGGCCCGGACGGCTCCCCGCCGCCCGGGCCGGGCCCGTTCCGGGAGCGTTCGGGGGCCGTTCACCGGCCGTTCCGGGCGGCGCCGCGGCGGTCTGGACCACCGCCGGCTTAACGGAACCTTGGCGGAGCCTTTCCGGCGTCCGATCGGAGGCTTTTGTCCGGCACCGGGTGAGCGGGTGGTGCACGGACGATGGATCCGGGATGACCGAAACGCGGTCTCCTTTCGCCCAACTCTGCCCGACAATGCCCGATTTAAGCGAGCGAAGAGTCTGTAAACAGTTGAACTCCAGGCCGTTCCGCTCTCCTCAGCAGGCACGTTGTGGGCTTACGGTATGCCCCATGACCTCGCCCCGCTCCTACGACGGAGTCGGCTACCCCTCTCCGTCCTTCTCCTCCGGCACGCCCATCTACGACAGCTTGGTCGCAGAGCGCGGCATCCCGCAGATCGCACCCATCAACGTGCCCCCGGCCCTCCCGGCCTCCTCCTGGTCCTCCGCCTACGGCAGCGGTTTCGGCACCGGCTTCGACTCCCCCCAGTCGAACCTGCCCGCCCTGCCCCCGGCCCGCCTCGCGCTCGGCCCCGGCCCGAGCAGCGCCCCGGCCCCGGCCCCGGCGCCGTACATCCCGGCCCAGCCCGGCTACCAGAGCGCCCCGGTGCAGCCGCAGCCCGGCTACGCGAGCGCCCCGCAGGGCTTCCTGCCCGGCCAGCGCCCGGCCGCTCAGTTCCAGCCGCAGCCCGCGCAGGGGTACCCCGCCCCGCAGGCCCCCGGCAACGGCTTCGCGACCGCGCCGCAGAGCTTCACGCCGACCTTCAACTCGCAGCAGTTCGGCGCCCAGCCGGCCCCGCAGCAGCAGTCGTTCGGCGACCAGTCGTTCGGCGGCAACACCCTGCGCCCGGCGGCGGCCCCGCAGCAGTACCCGCAGTACCGGCAGTACCCGCAGGCCGGCTGAGAACCCCTCGTAGGGGGGCAAGGTCACCACGCAACGACGCGTTTCTCTCCCCCACACCGCCCGCCCGCAGCACCGCCGCCCGTCCCCGGACCCCACCGGACGGGCAGCCCGCCCGGACAGGCACCGCACGCCCCGCCGCTTCCCCGCCTCCCGGCTCCCCGCCGGGGCGCGGGGAAGCGCCGTACCGGGCCGGCCGCGCGCCTGGCAGGATGGTCGGCATGCCGCGCCTCGCCTCGCTCCACCTGTACCCGGTCAAGTCGATGTACCGGCTCAGCCCGCCGTCCGCCGAGGTCCAACCCTGGGGCCTGACCGGCGACCGCCGCTGGATGCTGGTGGACGCCGACGGCACCGCGCTCACCCAGCGCGACGAACCCTCGATCGGGCGGTTCCGCCCCGTCCCGTCCGCCGACGGCGCCTCGCTCACCCTCACCGGCCCGGACGGCGCCGTGCACACCCTGGCCGCGCCCACGCTGGCCGCCGGCGCCCCCGAGACCACCGTCAGCGTCTTCGGCACCGCCTTCTCCGCCGCCGAGGCCACCGGGGAGACCTCCGCCTGGCTGGCCGAGCGGCTGCCCGCGAAGCTCGGCGGGGTGCGGCTGGTGCACCTGGACCGCCCGGCCACCAGCCGCCCGATCAACCCGGAGTACGCCGCCCCCGACGAGACCGTCTCGATGGCCGACGGCTTCCCGCTGCTGCTCACCACCACCGGCTCGCTGGACGAGCTGAACGCCCGGATCGCCGACGACCACCCCGGCGACCCGGTCAAGGGCGCGCCGCTGCCGATGGAGCGCTTCCGCCCCAACCTGGTGGTCTCCGGCACCGCCGCCTGGGCCGAGGACGGCTGGCGCCGGATCCGGATCGGCGGCCTGGAGTTCCGGGTGGTCAAGCCGTGCGGGCGCTGCGTGGTGACCACCACCGACCAGGAGAGCGGCGAGCGGCGCGGCCCGGAGCCGCTGCGGGCGCTGGGCCGGCACCACCGCTTCGGCAAGAAGCTGGTGTTCGGCCAGAACCTGGTGCCGGTCCGTCCGGCCGGGGCCGGGACCGCGGACGTGCTGGGGGCGCTGGCGGTCGGCGACCCGGTGGAGGTGCTGGAGCGGGCCCCGGCGCCGCTGCCGGACCGCCGCTGACCCGGCCCCGGCGCCGCTGCCGGACCGCCGCCGACCCGGCCCCGGCCGGGTGCCGTCAGCTCCGTGCACCCGGAACCACCCCCCGTTCCGGTCGTTGAACCGGGCGCCGGACCGGGACCGGACCGAGGCGGCGGACCGGGACCGGACCGAGGCGGCGGCCCGCCGGGTCCGCCCCGCGCGCTACGGTGGGGCCGATCGCGCAGCGTCTCGACGCAACCGACGCAACGACGAAGGCGGGGATGACAGATCGCCATGGGTGAGCTCAGGGTCCGGGTCACGCAGGACAGCGCCTCGCGTTGGCGCCGCCGCGGCGGGGAGTACGCCACGCTCCGCGAGGCCCTGGAGGTCGCCGAGCCCGGTGACACCCTGACGGTGCGCGCGGGGACGTTCCGCGAGGCCGTGCTGGTCGACAAGCCGGTCACGCTGGTCGCCGAGCAGGGCCCGGGCAGCGTGCGGATCTCGCCCCCGGAGAGCGCGGTGCGCGGCGGCACCGCGCTGACCGTGACGGCGGCCGCGACCGTCCGCGGCCTGGTCGTGGAGGGCTCCGACCGCTCGACCCCGGCGGTGCTGCTGACGGGTGCGGACGGCGCGGTGCTGGCCGACTGCCGGGTGGAGACCTCCTCCGCGGTGGGCGTGGAGCTGGCCGACGGGGCCCGCGGCCAACTGGTCAACTGCGTGGTGGAGAACCCGTCCGGGCTCGGGGTGCGGCTGCGCGCCCGGGCCCGCGCCGAACTGCTGGACTGCGAGGTGACGGCGGCCGGGCAGAGCGGGGTGGCGGTGCTGGCCGGCTCCCGGCTGCGCGCGGAGCGGCTGAAGGTCCGCCGGGCCGGCGGCGCGGGCGTCCTGCTGGCCGACCCGGGGACGCTGGCGGAGCTGACCGGCTGCGAGGTGTCCGAGGTGCGCGGCTCGGGCGTGCAGGCCGAGGCGCAGGCGGTGGGCCGGCTCACCGACTGCACGGTGCACCGGGTCTCCGGCAACGGGCTGAGCCTGGACACCGGCGCCGAACTGGAGCTGTCCTCCTGCCGGATCCACGAGGTGCCGGAGAACGCGGCCGACCTGCGCGGCGGCTCCAAGCTGACGCTGCGCCAGGTCACCGTGCACGGCTTCGGCCGGGGTGCGCTCTCGGTGTGGGACGGCGGGACGAAGGTGCTCGCCGAGGGCTGCCGGTTCCACTCCGCGCAGGGCGACTACCCGGCGCTGTGGGTGAGCGACGGCGCCGCCCTGGAGCTGGCCGACTGCGCCCTGGACGACCTGCCCGACGCGCTGTTCGTCCTCGACCAGGGCTCCTCGGCGGCCGTCCGGGACTGCTCGTTCACCGGCATCCGCTCCTCGGCGGTGTCGGTCAGCGGCGGCGCGGCCGCCGACCTGGCGGGCTGCCGGATCCAGGGCGCGGGCACCGGCCTGTGGTTCCGCGACCACGGCTCCGGCGGCCTGCTGACCGACTGCGAGATCGCGGACGTGGCCACCGGCGTGATCGTCACCAAGGGCGCCGACCCGGTGCTGCGCGACTGCACGGTGCGCGGCGCCGGCGAGGCCGGGGTGTACGTGTCGGCGCAGGGCCGCGGCGAGTTCGAGGAGGTCCGGGTCTCGCAGGGCGGCGGCTTCGGCTTCCACGTGATCGACGGCTGCCGGACGAAGCTGGTGCGCTGCCGGGCCGAGCGCAACGCCCGGGCCGGGTTCGAGTTCTCCGAGCCGGGCCCGGTCGCCGAGGGCTGCACCTCGGACGACGCGGCGCCGCTGCCCGCGCTGCCCGCCGTCCCCGGCGTCCCGGGCCCGGCCGGCCCCGCCGCCCCGGCCGCTCCCCCGCTGGCCACCCTGGTCCAGCTCTCCTCTTCCGCCCTGCCCGCCGCCGCCGTCATCGCCCCGATCCCGGACTGCCGCCCGGCGGAGGTGGCGCTGGCCGAACTGGACTCCCTGGTCGGCCTGGCCACCGTCAAGCAGGAGGTGCGCACCCTGATCGACCTGATCTCGGTCGGCCGGGCCCGCCAGCGCGCCGGCCTCAAGGCGCCCTCCCCGCGCCGCCACCTGGTGTTCACCGGCGCCCCCGGCACCGGCAAGACCACGGTGGCCCGCCTCTACGGCGAGATCCTCGCCTCGCTCGGCGTCCTGCAGCGCGGCCACCTGGTCGAGGTGGCCCGGCTGGACCTGGTCGGCGAGCACATCGGCTCCACCGCGATCCGCACCGCCGCCGCCTTCGACCGGGCCCGCGGCGGCGTGCTGTTCATCGACGAGGCGTACGCGCTCGCCCCCGAGGACGGCGGCCGGGACTTCGGCCGGGAGGCGATCGACACCCTGGTGAAACTGATGGAGGACCACCGGGACGAGGTGGTGGTCATCGTGGCGGGCTACACCGCCGAGATGGAACGCTTCCTGGCCGCCAACCCCGGCCTCTCCTCCCGCTTCTCCCGCACCGTCACCTTCCCCGACTACACCGCCGACGAACTGCTCGACATCGCCCGCGCCCAGGCCGCCGAACACGAGTACCGCCTCTCCGACGCCACCGAGTCGGCCCTGCTCGGCCACTTCACCGCCATCGACCGCTCCACCGGCTTCGGCAACGGCCGCACCGCCCGCCAGGTCTTCGAAACCATGGTCGAACGCCACGCCTCCCGGGTCGCCCACCTCCCCTCCCCCACCACCGAGGACCTCCAACTCCTCGTCCCCGCCGACCTCCCGGGCGCATAGCCTCGAACGGCGGGAAGCTCATCCGGGGGCCCCTGGACGCGCACCCCCGGCGGGGCTCCGTTCAGGCCAGTCGGACCAGGGCGGTGACGGTGACCGCGACGAGCACCACCAGGAGGAACGGGGCCCGGCGCCAGAGGGCCAGGGCGGCGGCGGCGAGGCCGGCGGCGCGGGCGTCGAGGGTGAGGTGGTGGCCGTGGGTGAGGGTCTGCTGGGCGGTGAGGGCGGCGAGCAGGGCGACGGGGGCCAGGGTGGCGAAGGTGCGCACGGCCGGGCGGTCGAGGAGGCGGCCGGGGACGCAGAGGCCGAGGAGTTTGAGCAGGTAGCAGCCGGCGGCGGTGGCCAGGAGGGCGGTCCAGACGGTCATCGGGCGGCCCTCCCCCGGCGGACGGCCAGTGGCACGGCGGCCAGGGCGAGCAGGACGGGGACGCCGGTGGGCAGCAGCAGCGTCCCGGCCAGGACCAGCAGGACGGCGGCGGCGGCCACCCGGCGTTCGTGCGGGTCGCGCAGCCGGGGGGCGAGCAGGGCCAGGAAGACGGCGGGTCCGGCGGCGTCCAGGCCGTAGCGGGCGGGGTCGCCGAGGGCGTCGGCGCCGAGCGCGCCGAGCAGGGTGGTGAGGTTCCACAGGGCGAAGATGCTGACGCCGGTGGTGGTGAAGCCGAGGCGGGCGGTGCGCCGGTCGGGCTGGGCGAGGGTGACGGCGGCGGTCTCGTCGATGACCAGGTGCGCGGCCAGCGGGCGCAGCGCGGACGGGAGTTGGAGGCGTTCGGCCAGTCGCATGCCGTAGAAGGCGTTGCGGACGCCGAGCAGCAGCGCCCCGGCGACGGCGGCCACCGGGGCGGCGCCCGCGGCGAGGGCGGCGACCAGCGCGAACTGGCTGGCCCCGGTGAAGAGCAGCAGGCTGAGCGCGCAGGTCTGGGTCACGGTCAGGTGGGCGCCGGCTCCGGCCGCACCGAAGGCGACCCCGGAGATGCCGACGCTGACCCCGACGGTGAGGGAGTCCCGGAGTACGGCCCGGGTGGGCCGTGCGGTGGGCCCGCCGGTGCCGGGCGGTTGGGTGGTGACGGTCATGCCCCCACGGTGGCGCGGGCGGGCGCCGGGGGTCTTGTACGTTCCTGCACGGCCCGGCGGTAGGCCCCGGGCGGGACGCCGACGCTGCGGCGGAAGTGCCGGGCCAGGTGCGCCTGGTCGACGAAGCCGACGGCGACGGCGACTTCGGCGGGTGGCACGTCGCGGCGCAGCAGCGAGCGGGCGGCGGTGACGCGCTGCTGGTTGAGCCAGGCGTGCGGCGGCAGGCCGTGGGTGTCGCGGAAGGCGCGCAGCAGCGGGAAGGGCCGGGCGCCGACGGCGGCGGCCAACTCGTCCAGGCTGGGCGGGTCGACGAGCCGGGCGTGCAGCAGTTCGCGGGCGCGGGCGACGGCGAGGGCCCCGGCGGGGGCGACCCGCGCGGCGCGGCGGGGTGCGGCGTGGGTGCGCAGCAGGCGGGCGACCAGCAGGCGGAAGGCGGTGGAGGCGGCGAGCGGGTCGTCCCGTCCGGCGGCCCCGTGCACGGCGTGGACGAGGCGGGCCAGTTCGCGGTCGCCGGTGACGGCGGTGGTGAAGGCGGGCGTCCCGGCTCCGGCGGGCCGCAGGTCGGCGGCGGCGTCGAGCACGCTGTCGACGGGCGCGTAGAGCACCCGGTAGCCCCAGCCCTCGGGCACTCCGGCGTGGCCGGTGACGACGATCTCGGGGTTGACGAGCGCGACGGTTCCGGCTCCGGCGCGTTCGGTGCCGCCGCCGTACTGGAACTCCTCGACGCCCTCGGTGATGGCGGCGATCACGTACGTGTCGTGGGTGTGCCGGCCGAAGGCGTACTCGACGTAGCGGGCGTCCAGGAGTTCCACCTGCGGCAGGGCCCGGTGGACGGAGAAGGTGGCGTGTTCTGCGGGCATCTGACCACCAGGGCGGGGAGCGGGTCTCGGCGGGGCGTCAGCAGGTGGAGTGGAAGAGGGCGCCGGTCGGGCGGGTCGCGGCGAGGGCGTGGTAGAGCTCGACGGCGGCGCGGGTGTCGGCGGTGTGCACCTCCGCCCCGGCGGCGGCGAGGAGTTCCAGGGTGGCCGGGTCGATCCGCAGGACGCGGTCCATGCCGAGGGTGAGGACGACCGCCTCGGCGCCCCGGTCGAGGAGTTCCCGCGCGTCGCCGGGCTGGACGCCGGGGACGTGCCGGGTGCCGTGGACGTTCCAGTCCCAGGGGTGGCCGCCGCCCGGGTACAGCACGAAGTCCTTGCCGGGGGCGAGGCCCTCGACCTCCATCAGCCCCCACTCCAGGCGGGTGATCCGCGGCGGGCGGAGGGCCGGTGCCGGGTCGTCAGCTTCGTTCATGGGCGCGATTGTCGCAGCCGCCGGGCGGCGGCGTCACGGCGGTTTCCAGCGGTCGTCCCACCGGCCCGCTTCGGCCCCCGCGCACGGTTCCGACGCCCCGGCCGGGCCGGCCGGCGGTAGCGTGTGCGCGTTCGTTCGTCGCGCCCGGACCGGAAGGCTCATCGGTGGACCATCAGCGCCCCTCCACGGAGGAGATCCTGGCGCGCGTACCGGAACTCGCCCCACACGGCCGCCCGGCCGCCCGGCTGTGGCTCGAACCCGGGGCGCCCGGGCCCGCCGACAGCTCGGTCGGCGGCCCGCTGCTGTGGCCCGCCGACGAGCCGTGGCCGGTGTGCCCGGTCGAGGAGGAGGACGGGCCGCACGGGTGCGGGCCACTGGCGATGGTCCCGCTCGCCCAGTTCCACTCCCGGGACGTGCCCGGCCCGTGGTGGCCCGTGGGGGCGGACCTGCTGCAGGTGCTCTGGTGCCCCGTCGAGCACTGGAACCCGCCGGCCGGTCAGGCCGACCTGTGCCCGGTGGTCGTACTCCGCTGGCGCGATGCCGCCGCACTCTCCGCGGCCGGGACGGCGCTCCCCCCGGAGCCGTCGGAGCACTACGAGGACGAGTTCCTGCCGGAACCGTGCGTCTTCTCGGTGGAGCACCTGACCGACTTCCCCTACCGCGAGGAGCTTCCGCCCGAACTCCGGCCCGCCCTGCAGCAGTTGGTTCGGGACACCGACCCTGATGGCCAGGACGTGATCACTCGGGTCCGCGGCTGGAAACTCGGCGGCTGGCCGACCTGGCACCTCAGCCACCCCAGCACGCTCACCTGCGGGCCCTGCGGAACCCCGATGACGCTGCTCTTCACGATCGCCAGCGACGACACGGCGGGCATCGTCGTCGGCCGCTGGGGCGAGCTGCGGATCTTCACCTGCCCGACCGACCACACGCACCCGCTCACGGCCGACCTGCACTGACGGGCCGCCGGGAACGAGCGGCGACGCGGCCCGGCGGGGTGGTTCGACCGTAGTCCGACATCTGCCCGTATTTCCCCAACTCCGCACCGTGTCAGTCGTGTTGCGAATCGCACGGCTTGCGCGGACCCGGTTGATCCGCGCCGCCGGCTGCTGAATCATGTCCGCGACGGATGGGGGCCGGGTGGACTGGATCCACGGCGTAGCCTACGGGGCGGTCGGCGGCGCACTGATCGAAGCTCTGGTGTTCAACGAACGCGTGCTGGCCTGGCAGGCCGCCCGGCGGCGGGCCCGGGACGCCAAGCGCCGCAAGCTCCCGCAGTTGCGCGATTTTGTGGATCCGTCGGCGGACCTGGCGGCGGCCGTCAGCCGGTTGCTGCTCGGGGCCCTGGCGGGTTGGCTGCTCCACTCCCAGATCACCGGCTTGTACGCGGCCGTGGCCGCCGGCGCCTCGGCTCCCGCCCTGCTGCGGCAGTTGGGGGCCATGCGCTCGGCGCAGGAGGTCGTCCGAGGCGGGAGCCCGGACGCGGGTGAACGGAACCAGAACACCCCGGTGACCGTCCCATCCGCTCCGGAACATCCGTCGTTGCCCGTCCAGCCCCAGGCCGGGGCGACCGGGAAGGTGGGGAGTTGAGTTTCACCCGGCGTTACCTGGACTCCCTCCTGTCCGCCGCACCCCACCCCGTCCCCGGGACGCAGCCGGAGCCGGAGCCACTGCCGGGACGGGCAGTCGGCGGCACCTGGTGGCGGCGCTTCCTGGCGTCGCTGCTCGACGTCCCGGCGGTCGGCGGTCCGTCTTCGCGCGCGGCCCGGACCGCTCCGCCGGAGAGCGGTACCGAAGTCCGTGCGGGAGGTCGGACCCCAGGTCCGACCTCCCGCACCCGCACCGTGCCTGCACGGCCACCGAGGCGTGGAATCCGCCCGGTGGGCACCGTGCGCCCCAGGCGCTCCAGCTCCGGCGAGCTGGTCGTGGCCTACCGCGTGGTGGCCACGGGCAGGAGGTTCCGGTCACGGAGGTGGGTCGTCGCCGGGGCCTGCCTGGCCCTGCTCGTCGGTTTCCTCGCATCGACGAACCTCCGCCCCTCGCGTCCGGTCGTCACCCAGCCCGCACCGTCCGCTTCGGTCTCGCCCATCCCGGACAGCACCTCCGGTGGCCAGATTGACGGCGCCATCCCCGCTCCGGCTCAGTCGGTGGGGAACGCCCCGCCGACCAGCAGCACGCCCGCCCCGCCACCGTGGCGGGGGACGTTGACCTTTCCCCCGCAGCCCGGCCTGGAGAACCTCCCGGTGGTGGCCGCGCCCGCCTTCACGCTCCTGCCGAGGAACGCGCTGTACCTGTGCGGGGCGTGCTCGCCGCAGGTGATCGGTGGCGAGTTCCTCGTCCCCTGGAACGGGACGGACCCGCCGACGCTCGACCAGTGCGGCGCCGCGCTGGAGACACAGCCGGACCGGCCCGGATACGTCCCGCTGCGGTCCGGCCAGACGGGGTGTTTCGCCGATCTCACCGGCGCCGTCGGCTACTTCACCGTGAACAGCACGTCGCCGCTTTCCGCGGACGCGGTCATCCGGCCCGGGTGACCGACCGGCACGCCGGCCCGTTCGCACCGGAAGGGCGGCGCGTCCCGCCGCCGCGCCCGTGGACGCCGACCCGGCCCGGCCGTGCCGGGGTCAGCGCCGCAGCAGGTCGACCACGCCGGTGAGGTCCTCCCCGGCGCTCCCCGCCTCCAGTCGTCGGCGCATCAACGCGAAGTAGGGGGAGAGCAGTTCGGGGCTGACCCGCTGCTCCTCGGCGGTGCGCAGGAAGGTCGGCACGCCGGCCACCTGCATGCCCAGGTTGGAGACGACGCCCAACGCGTAGTCCCCGGACTCCAGTTGGGCGGCGGTCTGGTGAACGGCCGGGGCCATCGCGGTCAGCCAGTCGGCGAGCAGCGGGGCGAGCGCGGAGGGTGCGACGGACTCCCGGCCGATCAGCGCGAAGGCGTGCGCGGCACCGGCGAACATGCCGTACATGGCGCTGAGCAGCGCCACGTCGTGCAGCGCGGCGAACCCCGGGTCCTCGCCGACCCAGCGGGCGCCGGCCGGGACGGCGAGGGTGGCGCGGTGCTGCGCGAAGAGTTCGGGCGAGCCGCTGTAGAAGACGTACCCGCCGGCCTCCGGCACCCCGATCATCGGCGGGACGGCCATGATCCCGCCGTCCAGGTAGCGGGCGCCGCGGGCGGCGGCCCAGGCGGCCCGGTCGCGCGCCTGGCCGGGGGTGCCGGTGACCAGGTTCACCACATCCCGCCCGGTCAAGTCGGCCTCGGCCAGGGCCTGTTCGACCGAGTCGTCGTCCAGCAGGCAGACGACCACCAGGCCGTTGGCGGCGACCGCTTCGGCGGCGCTCGCGGCGACCGTCGCGCCCTCGGCCGCGAGGGTCCCGGCTCGGGCGGCGGTGCGGTTCCAGACGGTCAGCGGGTGTCCGGCGGCGAGCCAGGCCCGACCGAGCGCGGTGCCCATCGCGCCGAGGCCGAGCAGGGTGAGCGGGGTCTTCGGGGCGCTCCCGGGGGTGTGGCCGGTGGCGGCTTCGGCCGGGTTCTCGGTGCGGTGCCCAACGGCGTTCTCTGTCATGACGGTTAGGCTGGTCGCCGGACCGGAAGTGATCAAGTACGCACTTCGGAGTGGGTGGTTACCCCGGGGTGAGCGAGCAGGTCAGGGGAGGACGCGATGACGACCGTCAATCGTCCGGGCACGCCGGACGGGCACATCTGCGGGATCGACACGGCGCTGGAGGTGATCGGCGGCAAGTGGAAGGTGCTGGTCCTCTGGGCCCTGCACGAGCAGCCGCACCGCCGGTTCGGCGAACTCCGGCGGATGCTGCCCGGGGTGACCGAGAAGGTGCTCGCCGCCCACCTGCGCGAACTGGAGGCGGACGGCGTCGTGCACCGCGAGTCGTACGACGAGGTGCCCCCGCGGGTCGAGTACTCGCTGACGGAGGACGGCGTCCGGCTCAACGGGGCGCTGGCCCCCCTGGGCGACTGGGGCCGCGCGCGGGTGCGGGCCGCCGCCCGTTCGGCGGCCCGACCCGGGCCCGCACGCGTGGACGGAACCCGGGGCCCGGGACACTAGGCCCGGGACACTAGGCCCGGGACACTAGTCTGCCGATCATGGCAATGACACCTGACGAGTTCCACGCCCACGCCCGCGCGGCCGCCGACGGCGAACTCCGGCTCCCGCTGGCCCGGATGACCGCCTGGGAGGTCAGCCCGTTCGAACCGGAAGGGCTGCGCGTCTCGCCGCTGCGCCCGCCGGTGCTGCCCGAGCCTGCGCGCCACGGCGAGGACCCGGCCGACTGCCACATGTGCGCGGCCCGGGACGAGGGCCTGTGGTTCACCGAGCACTGGCGGCTGGCCCGGGTCACCGGCGTCGGCGTGCCGCTGGCCCTGATGCTGTACCCCCGCGACCACTACGACCTGGCGGCGCTCCCCGACGAACTGGCCGCCGAACTGGGCGTGCTCACCACCCGGGTCGTCCGCCTGGTCGAGGCCCTGCCGCACATAGCCCGCGCCCACGTCTACCGCCTCGGCGACGGCGCCGCCCACCTGCACCTCTGGTTCTTCGCCCGCCCGGCCGGCCAGGTCCAGATGCTCGGCTCCTGGCTGCCCGTCTGGGACGACCTGCTCCCCGAGTACCCCGCCGAGCCGGCCCAGGCGGACGCGGAGACCGTCGCCGACGCCCTGACCGCCTCGTACGGCGGCCGCCGCACCGCGAACCCCTGACGGGACCCGGCTGCCGCCCTCAACTGCCCTGCTGTTCCGACGGTTTGTGGTGGACCTCGCTCCAGACGAGTTCGCGGGCGGTGCCGTTGTTGCGGGAGGGCGGGGAGTAGCGGTGGCCCCAGCGGTCGCCCAGGGCGAGGGCCTTGAGCACCGCCATGTGGTCCTCGGGGCTGGGTGAGCCGTCCTCGGGGCGGAAGATCCGCAGCTCGACGCGGTAGCCGTCCGGGATGACGGTCAGCCTGGCCTCCCCGCCACCCGCCTCGGCGAGCTGCTCGGCGATCTCCCAGGCACGTTGCCGCAACACGTCACCGCTCACGAGGCCACCCCCAGCGCGGAACGGGCCTCGGTGCCCAGCTCCGGGGCCGCGAGCCGGACGGGAGCGGGGAACTCACCGCGCAGCACCGCCAGTTCGAGCAGCGCCTCGGACAGCCGCTGCGCCCAGGGCAGTCCGACGCACCCCAGCGCGAGGCCGGCCAGCTCCGGCGGGACGTCGTCGCGGTAGACCGGCGAGAGGCCGGCCGGCGGGTCCAACCTGGCCGCCAGGAACGCCCGTTCCAGCGAGTCGGCGGCCTGCTCGGAGTCGGTGAACCCGCCACGCAGGAACCGCTGCAGGACGTCGACGGCCACCAGCGGTTGTCCGGTGTACAGCACTTGGATTCCTTTCTTGGTGCGTTCAGGCCACTTCGGCCACGGCGGCGCAACGCGGGCAGGCGCAGGCCGGCCAGCTCAGCGCCGAGACCAGCGGCGGGATCTCTTCTTCGTCCGAGAAACAGGAGGAGACCTCGACCTCGCCACCGTCGGGCCGCCTCCGGTAGACCCGGATCGTCAACCTGGCTTTCGGGCCCGGGTACGGGTGATCAGGCATGGCTGTGACCTCGCGAATTCTCGTACGGGAGGAACGGGCGAGCACGGCTCCGGCCGGCCCGGGCGGATCGGATCCGCTGCCCACGGCACCGCTCCTCTCCCGCACGCCCCCGAACGCGCCGTCGCGCGGCCCGCCCGCTCCGCGCGCTCGCCCGTGGGAGTGGTGGACCGCCTGGACCACCACCACCCTCGTCCGCCCCAACCACGATGGGGCGGTGGCCAGTTCTGCTGGCCGAGATCAGCACCCGGCGGACCCGTGCAGGCACGGGACACCAGCACGTTGCCGAGCGGTTCCGCTCCGTAACGCAATGGCTACCGGGAGCGCCCACTGTCCTCTAGGCTTCGAGACTGTTCAACTTGTCTCCAGCGGTTTGTTTGGTAGGTCGAATCACCGTGAACAAGAGGGAACTTGACCCCGAGACGTCCCCGGCGGACGGAATCGGGGCACTGCTCCGCACGTCAAGGGAGCAGCGCGAGTGGACGCAGGAGCACTTGGCGTCCCTGGTCGGCTGTACGTCGTCGTACATCTCGGCGGTCGAGCACGGCCGGAGGAAACCAAGTCAACGGATTGCAACCACACTTGACCGGGTGTTTGGTTCGGGCGAACAGTTCCTCCGGGGGCGGAGCGCGGCGAGCCAGCACGCCTTGTTCGAGGGCTTCCCCGAACTGGTGCGCAACGAGGCGAAGGCAACGACGATTCGCATGTTCGAGAACAGCGTCATTCCGAACCTGCTCCGGACCCACGACTACGAACGCGCTTACCAAGCGGGAGCCGTGCATCGAGGCATCGCAACTCAGGAGCAGGCCGACCAGCGATGCGAGCTGCTGTTCCACAGGCAGCGGAACCTCGACCGCATTCCGGCACCGCTCTACCAGGCAGTGATCGACGAGGCAGCACTACGGCGACCGGTCGGTGGCCGGGACGTCATGGTGGCTCAACTTCACCACCTGGAGGCTATGGCCGTCCGTCCCCGCTTCAGGATCCAGGTGGCACCGTTCTCTCTCCCCGAGGCCAGGTCGTTCGCGCACCCAATTGTGTTGCTGACCATGCCCGACAGGTCCATGATCGGCTACGGCGAGACCCAGCGTCGCGGCTACCTCGAACGCGATCCGGAGACGCTGGCGGAGTGGATCAGTGAGTACGATTACCTGCAGGGCGAGGCTTTGTCCCGGGCTGCGAGCATCGAGTTCATTCGCAAAGTACGGAGAGATTTCGAACATGGATGACCTGCGCAGCGCCGCTTGGCGCAAGAGCTCCCACAGCGCCGAAGCCGGAAGCTGCGTCGAGGTCTCAAACGACTTCCCCGGTACCGTCCCCGTCCGCGACTCCAAGGACCCGCAGGGCCCCGCCCTCCTCTTCCCCGCCGCCGCCTGGTCCGCCTTCGTGACCGCCGTCCGCACCGGCGGCCTCGACGCCCCGGCGGGCTCCGGCCGGTAGCCGGCAGCTTCGCTCAATTTCCTTTCGCAGCAGAATGTTTGATGCCCTGGTGCACTCGATTCGGACCGGGCAGCATGGGGGACGGCGGTGCCCCGGTGTTCGAACGCGTCCGCGACCGGGCCGAACCGGCACGTGACCGACCGGTCCGGGCGATTCCGGCACGAGTGTGGAGCTGTCGAACTATGACCACTTCGGTGGATGCGGACGTGATCGTCGTCGGACTCGGCGCGATGGGCAGCCAGACCCTCTGGCAGCTGGCCCGGCGCGGGGTCGGGGCGATCGGCATCGAGCAGTTCACCCCGGGGCACGACCACGGCGCCAGCCACGGCGAGTCCCGCATCATCCGCACCGCCTACGCCGAGGGCGCCGCGTACGTGCCGCTGGTGAAGCGGTCCTGGAAGCTCTGGCAGGAGTTGGAGCGGGTCTCCGGCCGGAGCCTGCTGGCGCGGACCGGCGGTCTGATGGTCGGGCCAACCGACTCCTCGGTGATCGCCGGGCCGCTGGCCTCGGCCAGGGCGCACGGGCTCACGTACGACCTGCTGTCCGCCGAGGACCTGCGCCGGGACTTCCCGCAGTTCCGGGTGACCGACGACCTGCGGGGCTTCTACGAGGAGGAGGCCGGCCTGCTGCGGCCCGAACTCGCCGTCACCACGGCCGTGGAGGCCGCGGTGGCGAGCGGGGCCGAGGTGTTCGCCGAGGCGGCCGTCCGGGAGGTCGTGCCCGACCCGGAGCGCCCGCGGGTGGTGCTCGACGACCGCGAGCTGACGGCCCGCCACGTGGTGGTGGCGGCGGGCGGCTGGCTGCGGCAGCTGCTGCCAGGCACCGCGGGGCTGCTCACCGTCGAACGGCGGGTGATGGGCTGGTTCGGCCACCGGGACCCGGCCGCCTTCGCCCCCGACCGGTTCCCGATCTTCGCCCGCTCCGACTCCAGCGGCGAGCACGGCAGCTACGGCTTCCCGTCCCTCGACGGCGCGACCGTCAAGGTCGGCCTGCACACCTGGCCCGGCATCGACGAGCCCGCCGACCCGGCGGCCGGCCACCGCCCACCCGACCGGCAGGACGCCGAGCGCTTCGCGGAGGCGGTCGGCGACACCCTGCTCGGCGTGGACCCGTACCCGGTCCGGATGGCCTCCTGCATGTACTCGCTCACCCCGGACCGCCACTTCCTGGTCGGGGGCCGCCGCGAACTGCCCGGCCTCACCCTGCTGGGCGGGTTCTCCGGGCACGGCTTCAAGTTCGCCACCGTGATCGGCGAGATCGCGGCGGACTTCGCCTGCGACGGCTCCACCCGCCTGCCCGTCGCCCGGTTCGACCCGCACCGCTTCGACTGACACCGACCGAGAGCCGACCCGAGCGGGGCCGCCGTCCGTGTTCTCCGACGCCGGGACCGCACCCCGCCCGGTGCCGCAGCCCGCCGAACTCCTACTCCTGCACAAGCCGTCGGCCTGAGGGTCCACCGCGCGCGGACGGGGTGCGGACCGCCACAACCGCCACCGGGCCTGCTCGGCAAGGGTGTTGAATGGTCGGCGGGAATCGGCGGGAGGGGGCACCCGGATGCTGCGGTGGCTGTTCGACGCGGGCCTGGCGCTGCTGCTGGTGGCGGGCGAGGCCGTGGCCGTGGCCGGGTGGTTCCTGCACGGCAGCTTCGAGGTGCTCCAGGGCAGGCGGGAGACCACGCCCGCGCACCGGGTCGCGCTGGGGCTGGCGGGCACCGCGGCCGTCCTCGCCGGGGTGGCGACCGGCCTGTACCTCCTCGGCCTGCCGGTCGCCGCGACCGCCCAGGGACTGCTGGCCGCCGCCACCGCGCTACTGCTGCTCCTGGGGCTGGGACTGGCCGGCAGCGTGGCGGTGACCGTCCTCGGCGGGGCGGCGGCCGGCCTGCTCCTCCTCCACCCGCCCGATTCCCCGGTCGCCCGGGGCGCGCTGGCCGCCGCCGCCGTCCCGCTGCTGCTCCTGGGGCTGCTGGGCGTCCCCTGACCGTCCCGGCCGTCGGGGACGGGCGGGGAGCCGGCCGCCGGGGTGGCAGACTGGCCGGCGGGGGTGATCGCGTGCTGATCGGTGTGCTGGGGCCGCTGGAGGTCCGGGGCGCGGAGGTCGCGGGGGCGCGGCTGCGGGGGCTGCTGGTGCGGCTGGTGGTGGACGCGGGCCGGGTGGTCTCCTCCGAGCGGCTGGTGGCGGACCTGTGGGGCGCGGAGCCGCCCGCCGTACCGGGGAACGCGCTGCAGACGCTGGTGTCCCGGCTGCGGGCGCTGGGCGGACGGGACGTGGTGCCGGCCGGGTCGGGCGGCTACCGGCTGGCGGCGGGGGCGGGCGAGGTCGACGCGCTGGAGTTCGAACGGCTGCTGGCGGCGGCGCGCGGCCTGGCCGCCCCGGCGGAACGGCTGCCGGTGCTGCGGCGGGCGCTGGGGCTGTGGCGCGGCCCGGCGCTCGCGGAGTTCGCCGACGAGCCGTTCGCGTCCCTGGCGGCCCGGCGCTGGGAGGAGTTGCGGCTGACCGCCGTCGAGGAACGGGTGGCGGCGGAGTTGACGCTCGGCCAGGGAGCCGCGCTGGTCGCCGAGTTGGCGGAGCTGGCGGCCGCGCACCCGCTGCGCGAGCGGCTGCACGGCCAGTTGATGCGGGCCCTGGCGGCGGCGGGACGCCCGGCGGCCGCGCTGGAGCGGTACGAGGAGACCCGGCGCGAACTGGCCGAACGGCTCGGCGTGGACCCCTCCCCCGAACTGTCCGCGCTCCACCTCGCCCTGTTGCGAGGCGAGTTGACCCCAGCGAAGACCCCCGCGAAGACCCCCGCGAAGACCCCCGCGAAGACCCCCGCGGCGGCCCCGGCTCCAGGTCCGGCCACAGCACCCGCGCCGGAGCCGTCGGCGCGCCGCTCCCACCTGCCGCTGGCGCTGACCAGTTTCGTCGGCCGCGAGCGGGAGTCCGCGACCGTCCGCCAACTGCTGGCAACCACCAGGCTGGTGACGCTGACCGGCCCCGGCGGGGCGGGCAAGACCCGGCTGGCGCTGGAGGTCGCGGCGGGGCTGGCCGCGGACTTCCCGGACGGCGTGTGGCTGGTGCCGCTGGCCCCGGTCACCTCGCCCACCGAGGTCCCGCAGGCCGCGCTGCAGGCGCTCGGCGTCCCGGACGCGCTGCGGGTCGGCGAGCCGCTCGCCCCGCTGGCCACCCCGGTCGGACGGCTGGCGGAGGCCCTGGAGCGGCGCCGGCTGCTGCTGGTGCTGGACAACTGCGAGCACCTGCTGGACGCGGCGGCCGAGTTGGCGGCCGGCCTGCTCTCCCGGGCCCCGCACGTCCGGGTGCTGGCCACCAGCCGGGAGCCGCTGGGCGTCACCGGCGAATCGCTCTGCCCGGTGCCCTCGCTGCCGCTGCCCCCGGCCGACGACGCGGCGGCCGCCGACTCCCCGGCGGTGCGGCTGTTCGCGGACCGGGCCGCCGCCGTCCGCCCCGGCTTCCGGATCGACCCGGGGACGGCGCCGCTGGTCACCGCCATCTGCCGGGCGCTGGACGGCATCCCGCTGGCGATCGAACTCGCGGCCGCCCGCACCCGCTCCCTGACGCTGCGCCAGGTCGCCGAACGGCTCGACGACCGCTTCCGGCTGCTGACCGGCGGCGACCGCTCCGCCCTGCCCAGGCACCGGACGCTGCGGGCCGTGGTCGACTGGAGCTGGGACCTGCTGGACGCCGACGAACGCGCGGTGCTGGCGGCCCTGTCGGTGTTCGCCGGCGGGGCCACGCCCGAGCACGCCGAACTGGTCTGCGGCCCGCGGGCCCCGGGAGCCGACGTGGTCGAGGTGATCGCCGCCCTGACCGACAAGTCCCTGGTCCGGGCGGCGACCGACGGCCCGGACGGCGGGGTCCGCTACCACCTGCTGGAGACCGTCCGGGCGTACGCCGCCGAGAAGGCCGCCACCGCCGGCACCGCCGCCCCCACCCGGGACGCGCACGCCGCCTGCTTCCTCGCCCTGGCCGAACGGGCCGAACCCCGGCTGCGCGGCCCCGAACAGGCCCACTGGTCGGCCCGGTTGAACGCGGAACGGGACGACCTGCACGCCGCCCTCGGCCACCTGACCGCCACCGGCGACACGGCGGGCGCGCTGCGGCTGGCGGGCGCCCTGGCCTGGTTCTGGACGATCTGCGACCACATCGGCGAGGCCGGCCACTGGACGCGCGCCGTCCGCGACCTGGTCGGCCCCCACGTCCCGCCCGGCCTCGCGGACGCCCACGCGCTCTGCACCGCGCTCGCCGTCCTGCTCCCCGCCCTCGGCGCCGGCCCCGACCACGACCCGGCGGCCCTCCGGCAGGCCGCGGCCACCGTCCGCGACCACCTGCCGGACCGCCCCGCCCACCCCGTCCTGCCCCTGCTCGCCCCCTGCTGCGCCCTCCTGCTGGACGACCGGCCGACCGCCCTGCGCGAACTGCGCGCCCTGCTCGACCACCCCGACCCGTGGACCTCCGCCGCCGCCGGCCTCGTACTCGGCCGGATCGCCCTCGCCGAGGAGCGGCCCGCCGAGGCCGCCGAGCAACTCGACCGCAGCCGGAGGGAGTTCGTGCGGATCGGCGACCACTGGATGCGAGCGGCCGCCGCCGGCTGCGAGCAGTGAGAGGGCCCCGCCAGGGGCTCGGGGAACGGCGAGAGCCCCCGCCAGGGGCTCGGGGAACGGCGAGCCCGTGGCTGCTGACGGTGCACTGCCGGAGCGCGCGTCTGCTTCCGGTTCCGTTAAAGACACGCAGCAGCACGAACACTTCGATGGGCTCCGGCCGTCAGCAACACGGACCCGCCGTTCCCCGGGCCCCTGACGGGGCCCATGCGCAGCATCGACTCGCCGTTCCCCGAGCCCCTGATTTCGCCTCCCGCCGTCCTTATTTCTTCGGGAGGAAGGCCGCCGCCAGGCCCGCCGCCAGGAGGGCGACCGCGCCGGAGGCGGTGAGGACGGCGGACATGCCGTGGACGAAGGCGGTGTGGGCGGAGGAGAGCAGGGCGCCGTCGTGGAGTTCGGCGGCGACGGCGGTCGCGCCGGTCACCGAGTCGCGGGCGGCCGTCGCGGCGGGGGCCGGGAGGGCGGTGACGTCGATCCGGGCCAGGTAGCCGGCGCTGAGCAGGCTGCCGAGGGCCGCGACGCCGAGGACGCCGCCGACCTGTTGCAGGGTTTCCAGGACGCTGGTGCCGACGCCGGTGCGGGTCTCGGGCAGCGAGGCCATCACCAGGCTGGTCGCGGGCACGACGGTCAGGCCGAAGCCGACGCCGACCACGGCCAGCCACAGCGCGGTGGACCCGTACCCGCTGTCGGGTGCGGCCCGCGTGCCGAGCAGGACCCCTGCGGCGAGCAGGGTCAGTCCGGCGGGCACCACGGCGCGGGCGCCGATCCTCGGGACCAGGGTCTCGCTGAGCGCGGCGGACAGCATCAGGCCGCCGATCAGCGGGAGCACCCGCAGTCCGGTGCCGAGGGCGTCGTAGCCCTGGACGGCCTCCAGGTACTGGGGGACGACGAACAGGATGCCCATCACGGTGAAGTTGCCGAGGACGGCGGTCAGGGTCCCCCAGGAGAACCGGCGGTCGGCGAACAGCCCGAGGTCGAGCAGGGGTTCGGCGGCCCGGCGCTGCTGCCGGAGGAAGCCGGCCAGCAGCAGGGCGGCGGCGGCCAGCGGGAGGAGCACCGTCGGGGAGGTCCAGCCGTCGGCCGGGACCAGGATGGTGCCGTAGACCAGGGCGGTGGTCCCGGTGGTGCCGAGGAGCGTGCCGGGCCAGTCGAACGGTGCGCTGCGGGTCCGGTCGCGCGGGCCGTCGGCGGGGAGCAGCAGGGCGCCCGCGAGCAGGGCGGCCGCCGCCACGGGGACGTTGAACAGGAAGACCGAGCCCCACCAGAAGTGGTTCAGCAGCCAGCCGCCGATCACCGGCCCGGCGGGCATGCCGAGGGCGGCGGCGGCCGTCCAGACCGCGATGGCCCGGGGGACCTCCTCGGCGGGGAAGACCTTCGGGAGCAGCGCCATCGAGACCGGCATGATCATCGCGGCGCCGAGGCCCATCGCGGCGCGCACCGCGATCACCGCGCCCGCGGAGCCGGTGAAGGCGCCGGCGAGCGAGGCGGCGCCGAACAGGGCGACGCCCGCAGTGAGCACCCGCCGGTGGCCGAGCCGGTCGCCGAGCCGGCCCACGGGGAGCATCGCCACGCTGAAGGTCAGCAGGTAGCCGCCGCCGATCCAGAGCAACTGCGTGCTGTCCGTGCCGAGTTCGCGGGCGAGGGTGGGCAGGGCCACGTTGATGACCGTCCCGTCCAGGCCGACCACCAGCACGCTCACCACCAGTGCCCCCAGTGCCCACCACCGGCGGGCCGAACGAACCGCTTCCACCACCGCGTCCTCCAGCTCTCGCGTACCGACGTGCCCACCTTCGGGGGCACCGCTGGTACGGGGCTGGCAGCGTGCTGGCACGGGCCCGGCGGTACGGGCCCGTACCGCGGGCTCAGAAGACGGCGTTGAACGCGTCGATCCGGGGCCGGTCGAGGTCGGGGCGCAGCCGGCCGGTGCGGGCGAGGGTGACCATGCCGTGCAGGGCGGACCAGGCGAGTTCGGTGTAGCCGTCGGGGTCGTGGCCGGTGGCCCGGGCGCTGCGGGTGGCGGGTTCGGCGATGGCGGCGAAGGCGTCGTGCAGGGGGGCGGGGGCTTCGGGGGTGCCGAAGGGGAGGGTGCTGGGGAGGGTGAAGATCGCGTCGTAGAGGGCGGGGTTGGCCGCGGCGAAGGCGAGGTAGGCGCGGGCGACGGCGGCGAACGCCTCGCGCGGGTCCGCGACGTCCGCGGCGGCGGCCCGCAGCAGGGTGGCGAGTTCGGCGCAGCCCTCGACCGCGACGGCGGCGACGATGGCGTCCTTGCCGCTGAAGTGGCTGTACAGGACGGGCTGGCTGTACTCGATGCGTTCGGCGAGGCGGCGGGTGGTGACGGCGTCCCAGCCCTCGGCCTCGGCGAGTTCGCGGGCGGCCCGGACGATCAGCCGTTCCCGTTCGGCGCGTTCGCGCGCCCTGCGTTCCTTGATAGCCATGAACGGAATCCTAGCAGCGCTAGACATCTGACGAATCGTCGGTCTAGCATCATTCCTGTCGCTAGCGCCGCTAGAAAAACGGCGGCGCACACCGCTCCGCACCGCACACCGCTCCAGGGGGAACCACCATGTCCGCACTCACCGGCACCACCGCCACCACCGCCCGCCCGGCCAGCAGCCGACTGCGCGTCAACCTCGCCACCGTGTTCACCGCCCTGGTCGCCCTGGGCATCGGCTACATCGGCATCAGCTTCCTGGTCTCCCCGGAGAGCACCGCCTCCGGCTTCGGCCTGCCGGTGTGGCCGCAGGGCGAGGCCGCGGCCTTCCTCGACCTCAAGGGCATCCGGGACATCGTCTCCGGCCTCGTCCCGCTGGCCCTGCTGCTGACCGGGCACCGCCGGGCGCTCGGCTGGGCGCTGCTCGCCGAGTCGGTCACCCCGTTCGGCGACGCCGCCACCATCCTGGCGCGCCACGGCAGCACCGCCACGGCCTTCGGGGTGCACTTCGCCACCGCCGTGTTCGTGGTGGTCACCGCCGTCCTGCTGCTCACCGAGCGGGGCGGCCGGACCGACAAGGAGAACTGACGAGCGCTCAGCCCTCCGCCCAGTCGCCGCCCGCGAGGAACTCCTCCAGGGCGGCGCGGTGCGGTCGGGGGTCGATCCGCTCGGCGGCGAGCCACTCGTCCGAGTAGTACTTGTCGAGGTACCGGTCCCCCGGGTCGCAGATCAGCGTGACGACGCTGCCGCTGCGGCCCTCGCGGCGCATCTCGGCGACGATCCGCAGCGCGCTCCACAGGCCGGTGCCGGTGGAGGCGCCGGCCTTCTTGCCGAGGACGTCGGCCAGCAGGTGGACGGCGGCGATCGAGGCCGCGTCGGGGACCTTCATCATCCGGTCGATCGCGCCGGGCACGAAGGAGGGCTCCATCCGGGGGCGGCCGATGCCCTCGATCCGGGAGCCGGTGGGACAGTGCGCGTCCGGGTCGTGGTGCACCCAGCCCTCGAAGAAGCAGGAGTTCTCCGGGTCGGCGACGCAGATCCGGGTGTCGTACTGCATGTAGTGGACGTACCGGGCGATGGTCGCGGAGGTGCCGCCGGTGCCCGCGGTGGCGACGATCCAGGCGGGCTCGGGGTGGGGTTCCAACCGCAGCTGGGCGAAGACCGACTCGGCGATGTTGTTGTTGCCGCGCCAGTCGGTGGCCCGCTCGGCGTAGGTGAACTGGTCCATGTAGTGGCCGCCGGTCTCGGTGGCGAGCGCGGCGGCCACCGCGTAGACCTCGCCCGGGTTGTCGACCAGGTGGCACCGGCCGCCGTGGAACTCGATCAGCTCGATCTTGGCCCGGCTGGTGGTGCGGGCCATCACGGCGACGAACGGGACGCCGACCAGCTGGGCGAAGTACGCCTCGGAGACCGCGGTGGAGCCGCTGGACGCCTCGATCACCGGGGCGCCGGGCCGGATCCAGCCGTTGCACAGCCCGTACAGGAACAGCGAACGGGCCAGCCGGTGCTTGAGGCTGCCGGTCGGGTGCGTCGACTCGTCCTTGAGGTACAGGTCGACGCCCCACTCGGCGGGCAGCGGGAAGCGCAGCAGGTGGGTGTCGGCGGACCGGTTGGCGTCGGCCTGCACCCGGCGGACGGCCTCCTTCAGCCAGGCCCGGTACTCGGGGTCGGTCCGGTCCACGTCCTGGGTGTGGTCGCTCATCGCACGCTCTCCTCGCCGCCGCCGGTACGCCACCAAGCGTAACAGTCAACTACGATAAGTGACGGTTACCGGGGTTCCAGCTTCCCCTTATGCCAGGCACCCTCAGCGGCGCCACAGCTGCACGGCCGAGCCGCCGGCCACCGCCAGCAGGCGGCCGTCCGGGGAGAACGCCACCTGCTCGGCGCACTTCACCCGGAAGTTCGAGTGGAGGGCGGCCACGCACCGGCCGGACTCCAGCTCCCACACCTGCGTCCGCTCCTCGCTGACCGGGTCCCCGCCCACCACGAGCTCCCGGCCGTCCGGGCTGAAGGCGAGCGCGAACTCGAACGACCGCCGGCCCCGGACGGTCCCCGGCTCCGGCTCCCCCGTCCTGGCGTCGCAGAGGTACCAGCCCTCGTTCCAGACGCCCACGGCGAGCCGTTCGCCGTCCGGGTGGAAGACCAGGCTCTGCGCCACCACGGGGGTGTGTTCCGCCGCCCACTCCCCCAGCAGCCGCCCGCTGCGGTCCCACCGGTGGACGCAGCCCGAGGTGTTGGTGATCAGGCTCTCCCCGTCCGGGGCGAACGCCACCGACCGCACCACCAGGGGACGCCGCTTCAGGTCGGCGACGACCCGGCCCGAGGCCAGGTCCCAGAGCCGGGCCGACTCCTCCCCGCCCGCCACCAGCAGGCCCCCGTCCGGGCTGATCGCCATGACGTACGTCTTCCCGGGGAAGGCCAGCGCGGCCGCCCCGCGCCGCCCCGCCCAGAGCCGGGCCACCCCGCCCCGCCCGGACGGCTCGAACGGCTCGCCGGTGGCCGTGCTCCACAGCCGCACCGCGTTCCCCGTCCCGGCGGTGGCGATCACGGCGCCGTCGGGGCTGAGCACCGCCGCCCCCACCCTCCGCTCCCCGAGCAGCCGCGGGGCGACCAGCGCCCGGCCGGTCGCCGCCTCCCAGCGCCAGACCCCGCCGTGGCCGTACGCGAAGACGCTGCCGCCGTCCGGGCTGAAGGAGACGCCCTGGACGACGCTCCCCGCCTCGACCGTGAACCGGTGGTACGGGCGGAACGGGCCGTGGGAGGCGTCGGGTTCGCCGGCCGCGACCGGGTCGAGCAGCGTCACCCGGGCCGTGTCCGGCTCCGGGGCCGGAGCCGGCACGGGGGCGGGGGCCGGCGCGGG
>NZ_JBSGET010000039.1:0-55685 GCF_053603035.1 Kitasatospora sp. NPDC004272
CCGCCGCCGGGGCCGACCGCGGCCTCGCCGGGGCCCGGGCCGCCGCCGAGGAACTCGCCGCCCGGCTCGCCACCGCCGAGGAACTCGCCGACGGCGGCGAGGACGAACCCGACCCCGCCGAACGCGACCGGCTCGCCACCGCCGCCTCCGCCGCCCGGCAGACCGAGATGGAGTCCCGGCTCGCCGTTCGCACCCACGAGGAGCGGGTCCGCGGCCTGAGCGGCCGCGCCGACCGGCTCGACCGCGCCGCCCGCGCCGAGCGCGAGGCCCGCGCCCGCGCCGCCGAACGCCGCGAACGCGCCCGGCACGAGGGCGCCGTCGCCACCGCCGTCGCCGCCGGCGCCCGCCACCTGCTCGGCCGGATCGAGGACACGCTCGCCACCGCCGAGACCGAACGCGCCGCCGTCGAGGCCGACCGCGCCGCCCGCGAGGCCGAACTGCGGCAGTTCCGCGAGCACGGCCGCGAACTCAAGGCCGAACTCGACCGCCTGGTCGACGCCGGGCACCGCGACGAGGTGCTGCGCGCCGAGAAGCGGCTGCGGATCGAACAGCTGGAGTCCAGGGCGCTGGAGGAGTTCGGCATCGAGGCCGGCGAACTGCTCGCCGGCTACGGCCCCGACCGGCCCGTCCCCGCCCCGCCCACCGAGGACGGGCCGCCCGCCGAGGACGCCCCGCCCGCCGGGGACGGCCGGGAACCCGCCGGCCAGCCCCGCCCCTACGTCCGGGCCGAGGTCGAGCAGCGGCTCAAGGCCGCCGAACGCGCCCACCAGCAGCTCGGCAAGGTCAACCCGCTCGCGCTGGAGGAGTTCGCCGCGCTGGAGGCCCGGCACCGGTTCCTCGGCGAACAGCTCGACGACCTGCGCAAGAGCCGCCGCGACCTGATGGACATCGTCCGCGACGTCGACACCCGGGTCGAGCAGCTGTTCACCGCCGCCTACCACGACACCGCCGCCCAGTTCGAGGGCGTCTTCGCCCGGCTCTTCCCCGGCGGCGAGGGCCGGTTGCTGCTCACCGACCCGGAGAACATGCTCACCACCGGCGTCGAGGTCGAGGCCCGGCCGCCCGGCAAGAAGGTCAAGCGGCTCTCGCTGCTCTCCGGCGGCGAGCGCTCGCTCACCGCCGTCGCGCTGCTGGTGTCCATCTTCAAGGCCCGGCCCAGCCCGTTCTACGTCATGGACGAGGTGGAGGCCGCGCTCGACGAGACCAACCTGCGGCGGCTGGTCGGGATCATGGAGGAGCTGCGGGCGAGCTCCCAACTGATCGTCATCACCCACCAGAAGCTCACCATGGAGTCCGCCGACGCCCTGTACGGCGTCACCATGAAGGGCGACGGCATCTCGCAGGTGATCAGCCAGCGGTTGCGGGTACCCGGGCAGGAACGCCAGGACGAGCACAGGACAGCGCTGGAACCCGCACAGCCGGGCCCGGCATAGGCGCTAAGTGATACTGGACGGGTTATGGAATACGTGATCCTTGCCGTTGTCATCGCGGTGATCGCCATCGGCGCGATCACCGGACTCGTCGTCTCCGGCAGACGACGCAAAGAACTGGACAAGCCGGGCCAGGCGCCGACCATCACCGCGCCCGCCCCGGCCAAGCCCTCGCCGGCCAAGCCCGCGGAAGGGGCCGCCGAGCCCACCGCGCCGCCCACGGCGACCGGGGCCACCGAGGCCACCGAGGTGCCGGAGGCTCCCGGGGCTCCGGTCGAGGAGCCGGCCGCCGAGGAGGTGCGGGCCGAGGAGGCCGAGGCCGCGCCCGCGATCGAGGTGCCCGAGCCCACCGCCGGACGCCTGGTCCGGCTGCGCTCCCGGCTCTCCCGCTCGCAGTCCACCCTCGGCAAGGGACTGCTCACCCTGCTCTCCCGCGACCGCCTCGACGAGGACACCTGGGAGGAGATCGAGGAGACCCTCCTCACCGCCGACGTCGGCGTCGCCGCCACCCAGGAGCTGGTCGACAACCTGCGCACCCGGGTCAAGGTGCTCGGCACCCGCACCCCCGACGAGCTGCGCGGCCTGCTCCGCGAGGAGCTCGTCAAGCTGATCGGCACCGAGGCCGACCGCACCGTCCGCTCGGTCAAGCCGGGCGACGGCCCGGCCGTGGTGCTGGTGGTCGGCGTCAACGGCGTCGGCAAGACCACCACCACCGGCAAGCTGGCCCGGGTCCTGGTCGCCGACGGCCGGAAGGTCGTGCTCGGCGCCGCCGACACCTTCCGCGCCGCCGCCGCCGACCAGCTGCAGACCTGGGGCGAGCGGGTCGGCGCGCACACCGTGCGCGGCCCCGAGGGCGGCGACCCGGCCTCGGTCGCGTTCGACGCGGTCAAGCAGGGCATCGCCGACGGCGTCGACACCGTCCTGATCGACACCGCCGGCCGGCTGCACACCAAGACCGGCCTGATGGACGAGCTCGGCAAGGTCAAGCGGGTCGTCGAGAAGCACGGCCCGGTCGACGAGGTGCTGCTCGTGCTGGACGCCACCACCGGACAGAACGGCCTGGTCCAGGCCCGGGTGTTCGCCGAGGTGGTCGACATCACCGGCATCGTGCTCACCAAGCTCGACGGCACCGCGAAGGGCGGCATCGTCATCTCGGTGCAGCGCGAACTCGGCGTGCCGGTCAAGCTGATCGGCCTCGGCGAGGGCGCGGACGACCTCGCGCCGTTCGAGCCGGGCGCCTTCGTGGACGCGCTGCTCGGCTGACCGCCGCACCACCCGAGGGTCCGTTCGAGGAGGGAAGCGCCCTCCCGGGCGGGCCCTCGGCGCGTCAGGGCCCGGGAGCGGCCGGAGCGGACCTAGCTGGCGAACTCGCTCTGCCGGTCCCGGGTGCGGTGGCAGGCGTAGGCCAGGGTGCCGAGCAGCAGCCGGGCCTCGGGCGGGGTGCCGTCGGCGGTCGGGCGGCGCAGCCAGCGCATCGGGCCGAGCGGGCCCAGCGGGGTGGGCGGGGCGGCCAGGTAGGAGCCGAGGCCGTGGCAGGCGAGGTCGAGCGAGGCGTCGTCCCAGCCCATCCGGTAGAGCAGGTCGGGCAGCCGCTCGGCGGTGCCGGGCGCGACGAAGAGCAGCAGCCGACCGGCCGGGGAGGCCAGCACCGGGCCGACCTGGGTGCCCATCCGCTCCAGCCGGACCAGGGCCTGCAGGCCGGGCTGCGCCGGGACGTCCAGGACGTCGAACTGGTGGCCGGTGGGGAGCAGCAGCGGGGCGTCGGCCGGACATCGGGCGGCCAGCTCGGCGGGCGCGGCGCCGGGGGCGATCGCCGGGCCGACCCGGCGGTGCAGGTTGGGCGCGGCGCAGTGCGGGACGCCGCAGTCGCAGGCCGTCCCGGCCCGCTCGGTCGGGTTGCCGACGGCCAGCGTCCAGCCCCAGCGCCCGGAGTACTCGGCGGCGGCCTGCAGCGCGGTGGGCCGGGTGCGGCGGCGGCCGCCGAGGGGGGTGAGCCGCAGGGTGCCGAAGAGCTTGTCCATGCCACCCCCAACCGCTTCCGGTCGCCGCTGGTTACGGGAGGGTGACGGCGCGTCGCCGGTCGGGCGCGTGGTGCGTGGTGCGCCGGAGGCGCGCGCGGACCGGCGCACGCCGATCCGGGTGGCGCGGGCCAGCAAGCGCCTTGCACCGGCGCCTCGGATGCTGGATCGTCGTTGCCGCACGCGTGCCTCCGTCGGGTGCCGTCGGGTCCGGGCATGTGCCGGGGTCATGCCGGGCTGACTCATAGTGAAGCGCGCCCGCCGGTCCGGTAGTTCACCCCTGGGGGTGGCGAAAGGTGGCGTTTCTCCGACGTTGCTCCCCCGGATGGCGGAGGAACGCTACGTTCGGCATACGGAACGCAGCCGACCGGTCACGCGGGCGGCGACGAAAAGGGTCAGGGCGAATGCGGGGCCCCGGGTCGGGGCGGGATGGGGACGGTCCCATGGGTGAGAAGCAGCCGAACGAGAAGCTTGGCTCCTGGTTCGCGCGCAGCGGCTGGTCGAAAGGCGAGCTGGCGCGCCAAGTGAACCGCAGGGCACGGCAGATCGGCGCGCACCACGTCTCCACGGACACCTCGCGGGTGCGCCGCTGGTTGGACGGCGAGCAGCCGCGCGAGCCGATCCCGAAGATCATGTCCGAGCTGTTCTCGGAGCGCTTCGGCTCGGTGGTCTCGGTCGAGGACCTCGGCCTGCGCGCGGTGGTCCAGGTGACCACCGTCGGCAGCGGGGTGGACCTGCCGTGGAGCCCGCAGCAGACCGTGCAGGCGATCAGCGAGTACTCGCGCAGCGACCTGATGCTCAACCGCCGCGGTTTCCTGGGCACTTCGCTGGCGCTGACGGCCGGCGCGGCGCTGATCGAGCCGATGCAGCGCTGGCTGACGCCCGGTCCGAACGGGGCGCCGACCCCGATCCTGGCGGCGGCCAACGGCGGCCAGCAGTTCTCCGGGCGGCTGTCCGAGCCGGAGATGCAGCTGCTGGAGCAGACCACCGAGATGTTCCGGAAGTGGGACGCGCAGAACGGCGGCGGCCTGCGCCGCAAGGCGGTGGTCGGCCAGCTCCACGAGGTCACCGACCTGTTGCAGGAGACCTACCCCGAGGCGATCACCAAGCGGCTGTTCCGGATCACCGCCGAACTCGCCCACCTGGCGGGCTTCATGTCGTACGACGTCGGCATGCACCCGAGCGCGCAGAAGTACTACGTGCTGGCGCTGCACGCGGCCAAGGAGGCCGGTGACCGCCCGTTCGGGGCGCACGTGCTGACCGACATGAGCCGGCAGATGATCCACCTCAACCGCGGCGAGGACGCGCTGGAGCTGATCCACCTCGCCCAGTACGGCAGCCGGGACACCGCCACCGCCCGCCAGCAGTCGCTGCTGTACGCGATGGAGGCCCGGGCGTACTCCACCATCGGCGAGCTCAACCGGTGCGCCCGGGCGGTCCGGCTGTCCGAGGACACCTTCACCGACATCAAGGAGAGCAACGAGGAGACGCCGAACTGGCTCAAGTTCTTCTCGTACGCCGAGCTGTGCGCGGAGAACGGGCACTCCTACCGGGACCTGGCCTACACCTCGGACCACGGCGCGGCGATGGCCAAGCCCGCCGAGAAGCTGATCACCGAGGCGGTCGACCGGTTCCGGGAGGACGCCGACCACGTCCGCACCTACGCGTTCAACCTGGTCGGGATGGCCTCGGTGCGGCTGCTGCAGAACGAGCCGGAGGACGCGGCGAAGTACTGCGAGGAGGCGGTCGACATCGCCAAGAAGGTGCGCTCCGAGCGGCTGAACACCCGGGTCCGGAAGACCTCCGAGGCCGCCAGCCGGGACTTCCGCGGCGCCCCCGGGGTGGACCGGCTGGCCGAGCGGGTGGTGCACGACATCCCGGAGTTCGTCTCGGTGGTCTGACCCGCCGCGATCCCGCCACCGACGGCCGTCCGCCCCCCGTCCGGACGGCCGTCGGAGTATGACACGGGCTGTCCAGTACGCGTCACCAGCTGTGGTTCACGTGCCCGTAACGGGCGCGTCAACCGCGTCACTGCGGCGAAACACCGTGCCGCATCGGCCGAAACCCGCCTTCGGCACTCTCCTCTCATCGCCGACACGCCGGGATGGCACGGGACAGGTATCCCGGTCGTGGTGCGGCTCTCATTCGGAGGAGACGCCGATGCCGGACGGCTTCAGCGCGGGCGATACCGCCTTTGTGTTCATCTGTGCGGCCCTGGTCATGTTGATGACCCCGGGTCTGGCCTTCTTCTACGGAGGCATGGTCAGGGTCAAGAGCACCCTCAACATGCTGGTGATGAGCTTCATCTCACTGGCCATCGTCACGGTGCTCTGGGTCCTGTACGGCTACACGCTGGCCTTCGGGCCGGACGCCGGGGCGGGTCTGATCGGCAACCTCGACTACCTGGGCATGCGCGGCATCGACCTGAACGCGCTGACCGGGACGATCCCGGTCACCGGCTTCGCGGCCTTCCAGCTGATGTTCGCGATCATCACCCCGGCGCTGATCAGCGGCGCCATCGCGGACCGGGCGAAGTTCGCCGCCTGGAGCCTGTTCGTGGCGCTCTGGGTGACCATCGTGTACTTCCCGGTCGCGCACTGGGTGTTCTTCTTCGATGGCGGCAACGGCGGCTGGCTCGGTGACCGCAACGGCGTGATCGACTTCGCCGGCGGCACCGCGGTGCACATCAACGCCGGTGCGGCGGGCCTGGCCCTGGCGCTGGTGCTCGGCAAGCGGATCGGCTTCAAGAAGGACCCGATGCGCCCGCACAGCCTGCCGCTGGTGATGCTCGGCTCCGGCCTGCTGTGGTTCGGCTGGTTCGGCTTCAATGCCGGTTCGGCGCTGGCCGCCAACGGCGTCGCGGGCATGGCCTTCGTCAACACCCAGGTCGCCACCGCCGCCGCCGTCCTCGGCTGGCTCGCCTACGAGAAGATCCGGCACGGCGCGTTCACCACCCTCGGCGCCGCCTCCGGCGCGGTGGCCGGCCTGGTCGCCATCACCCCGGCCTGCGGCTCGGTCTCCCCGCTCGGCTCGATCGCGATCGGCCTGATCGCCGGCGCGCTGTGCGCCGCGGCGATCAGCCTGAAGTACAAGTTCGGCTTCGACGACTCGCTCGACGTGGTCGGCGTCCACCTGGTCGGCGGCATCGTCGGCTCGCTGCTGATCGGCTTCTTCGCCACCGGCCACGTCGGCCAGACCGCGTCCGGCCTGTTCTACGGCGGCGGCCTGGGCCAGCTCGGCAAGCAGGCGCTCGGCGTGGTCGTCGTCCTGGTCTACTCCTTCGTGCTCTCCTGGCTGCTGGGCCAGGCGATCCAGAAGACCATCGGCTTCCGGGTCGCCGAGGACGTCGAGGTGTCCGGCATCGACCAGGCCGAGCACGCCGAGTCCGCCTACGACTTCACCGCCGTCGGCGCCAGCCTCGCCCGCTCCGTCGCCGCCCCCGCCGCTGCCGTCCCCGCCGAGAAGACCGAGGTCGACGCCCGATGAAGCTGATCACCGCCGTCATCAAGCCGCACCGCCTGGACGAGGTCAAGGACGCCCTGCAGGCGTTCGGGGTGCACGGCCTGACCGTCACCGAGGCCAGCGGGTACGGCCGGCAGCGCGGCCACACCGAGGTCTACCGCGGCGCCGAGTACACCGTCGACCTGGTGCCGAAGGTCCGGATCGAGATACTGGTCGACGACGAGGACGCCGAGCAGCTGATCGACGTGGTGGTCAAGGCCGCCCGCACCGGCAAGATCGGCGACGGCAAGGTCTGGTCCGTCCCGGTCGAGACCGCGGTCCGGGTCCGCACCGGCGAACGCGGCCCGGACGCCCTCTGACCCCTCCTCCGACCCACCCGATCCACTCTGATCCACCGCCGTGAACCCTCCTGGCGGACCTGCCCGTGCGGCAGGTCCGCCGAAGGCGTATCCGGCACCAGCACGCACCGGGAGCAGACGTGAGCAGCACCGACCCCGCCGAGTACGGCTACCCGGCCGAACGGGCCCGCCTGCTGGCCGACCCCGGCGCCGCCGGCCCGCAGCGCCGCGCCGCCCTCGCCCGGCTCACCGACGACTGGCTGGCCGCCCTCTACCGGGCCGCCGGCGCCCCCGCCCGCACCGCGCTGGTCGCGGTCGGCGGCTACGGCCGGGCCGAACTCTCCCCGCGCAGCGACCTGGACGTGCTGCTGCTGCACGAGGGCCCGCTCGCCGACGGCCTGGCCGAACGCGTCTGGTACCCGGTCTGGGACAGCGGCGTCGCCCTCGACCACGCCGTCCGCACCCCGGCCGGCGCCCGCGAGGTCGCCGCCGCCGACCTCAAGGCCCAGCTCGGCCTGCTCGACGCCCGCCACCTGGCCGGCGACCCGCAGCTCACCGCCGACCTGCGCTCCGCCGTCCTCGCCGACTGGCGCGCCGCCGCCCCCGAACGGCTCCCCGAGCTCCGCGAGCTCGGCCGCGCCCGGGCCGAGCGCCACGGCGAGCTGTCCTTCCTGCTCGAACCCGACCTCAAGGAGGCCCGCGGCGGCCTGCGCGACCTGGTCGCGCTGAACGCGGTGGCCGCCACCTGGCTCGCCGACGCGCCCCGCGACGGCCTGGACGAGGCCGCCCGCACCCTCGCCGACGTCCGCGACGCCCTGCACCTGACCACCGGGCGGGCCACCGAACGGCTCTCCCTGCAGGACCAGGACCAGGTCGCCGAACGCCTCGGCGTGCTCGACGCGGACACCCTGCTGCGGCAGGTCTACCGGGCCGCCCGCACCGTCGCCTACGCCTGCGACGTCACCTGGCGCGCCGTCGACCGGGTGCTGGCCGAGCGCCGCCACCCGGTGCCGCGCCGCGCCGTCCGGTTCGGCTTCCCGTTCAACGGCGCCCGGCGCGCCCCGGTCGGCCCGGCCGCGCCCGAGCGCCGCCCGCTCGCCGAGGGCGTGGTCGAGCAGGACGGCGAGGCGGTACTCGCCCAGGCCGCCCGGCCCGCCACCGACCCGGTGCTGCCGCTGCGGGCCGCCGCCGCGGCCGCCCAGGCCGGGCTCGCCGTCGGCTACGCCACCGTCCGCCGGCTGGCCGCCGAGAGCGCCCCGCTGCCGGTGCCCTGGCCCGACGAGGCCCGCGAGCAGCTGGTCACCCTGCTCGGCGCCGGCGAGGCGTGCCTGCCGGTCTGGGAGGCGCTGGAGGCCGAGGGGCTGATCAGCCGGATGCTGCCGGACTGGGAGCGGGTCCGCTGCCGGCCGCAGCGCAACGCCGTGCACCGCTGGACCGTCGACCGGCACCTGATCGAGACCGCCGTCCGGGCCGCCGCGATGACCCGCCGCACCGCCCGCCCCGACCTGCTGCTGGTCGCCGCGCTGCTGCACGACCTCGGCAAGGGCTGGCCCGGCGACCACTCCGAGGCCGGCGAGGTGATCGTCCGCGACGTGGCCGTCCGGATGGGCTTCGGCAAGCGCGACACCGACACCCTGGCGCTGCTGGTGCGCCACCACCTGACGCTGGTCGACACCGCCACCCGCCGCGACCCCGACGACCCGGCCACCGCCGACCTGATCGCCAAGACCGTCGGCACCCAGACCCACCTGGAACTGCTGCACGCCCTCACCGAGGCCGACGCCACCGCCACCGGCCCGGCCGCCTGGTCGAGTTGGCGGGCCTCGCTGGTCGCCACCCTGGTCGAGCGCACCGCCGCCCGGCTGGCCGGCGACACCCGGCCGCCCGCCGCCGACCCCGAGGTCACCGCCGACCAGGAGCGGCTCGCCGTGGAGGCGGCCCGCACCGGCGCCCCCGCGCTGGCCTTCACCGCCCACGCCGAGCCCGGCACGGACGGCGGCGAGCCGATGGGCGTCGAGCTGACCCTGGCCATCCCCGACCGCCCCGGCCTGCTCGGCACCGTCGCCGGGGTGCTCGCCGTGCACCGGCTCGCCGTCCGCAAGGCCGGCCTGCGCGAGCTCGACCCGGTCGGGGCCGGCCCGGTCCTGCTGCTGTCCTGGACGGTCGCCGCCGAGTACGGCGACCTGCCCGACGCCGCCCGGCTCCGCGCCGACCTGCGCCGCGCCCTGGACGGCTCGCTGGACGTCACCCGCAAGCTCGCCGAGCGCGACGCCGCCGCGCCCCGCCGGCGCGGCATCAGCACCCCGCCGCCGGTGGTCACCGTCGCCCCGCACGACGCCTCGCGCTCGGCCACCGTGCTGGAGGTCCGCGCGCACGACGCGCCCGGCCTGCTGCACCGGATCGGCCGGGCCCTGGACGCCTCGGGCGTGCGGGTCCGCACCGCGCACGTCTCCACCCTCGGCGCGGAGGCCGTGGACGCCTTCTACCTCACCTCCGCCGACGGCGGACCGCTGGCGGCGGGCCGGGCCGAAGAGGTCGCGCGGGCGGTCCGGGCCGCCCTGGAGCCGCACTGACCGGCTGTTCGCGCAGGGGCGCAGACCGCCCGCCGGGGTGCGGCTACCCTTGGGGGCGACGACAGTACCCGTACTCGATGCCGCAAGGGACCCGCGACCGACGTGTTCGACACTCTCTCCGACCGCCTCGCAGCGACGTTCAAGAACCTCCGGGGCAAGGGCCGTCTCAGCGAGGCGGACATCGACGCCACCGCGCGCGAGATCCGGATCGCCCTGCTGGAGGCGGACGTCGCGCTCCCCGTGGTCCGCGCCTTCATCAAGCAGGTCAAGGACCGTGCCCTCGGTTCCGAGGTCTCCGGCGCGCTGAACCCGGCCCAGCAGATCATCAAGATCGTCAACGAGGAGCTGATCAGCATCCTCGGTGGCGAGACCCGCCGCCTGCAGTACGCCAAGACCGGCCCGACCGTGATCATGCTGGCCGGCCTCCAGGGCGCCGGCAAGACCACGCTGGCCGGAAAGCTCGGCCACTGGCTCAAGAGCCAGAAGCACACCCCGCTGCTGGTCGCCTGCGACCTCCAGCGCCCCAACGCCGTCACCCAGCTCGGCGTGGTCGCCGAACGGGCCGGCGTCGCCTTCTACGGCCCGCAGCCCGGCAACGGCGTCGGCGACCCGGTGCAGGTCGCCCGCGACTCGATCGAGTACGCCAAGCAGAAGCAGTACGACGTCGTCATCGTCGACACCGCCGGCCGGCTCGGCATCGACGCCGAACTGATGCAGCAGGCCGCCGACATCCGGGCCGCGGTCAACCCGAACGAGGTCCTGTTCGTGGTCGACGCCATGGTCGGCCAGGACGCGGTCACCACCGCCCAGGCCTTCCTCGAAGGCGTCGACTTCACCGGCGTGGTGCTCTCCAAGCTCGACGGCGACGCCCGCGGCGGCGCGGCGCTCTCGGTCGCGCACGTGACCGGCCGCCAGATCATGTTCGCCTCCAACGGCGAGAAGGTCGACGACTTCGACGCCTTCCACCCGGACCGGATGGCCTCGCGCATCCTCGGCATGGGCGATGTCCTCTCGCTGATCGAGAAGGCCGAGCAGACCTTCTCCCAGGCCGAGGCCGAGAAGATGGCCGCCAAGCTCCAGGGCGGCGGCAAGGACTTCACGCTCGACGACTTCCTGTCGCAGCTGGAGCAGGTCCAGAAGATGGGCTCGATCTCCAAGCTGCTCGGCATGCTCCCCGGCATGGGCCAGATCCGGGAGCAGATCAACAACCTGGACGACAAGGACGTCAACCGGGTCGGCGCGATCATCAAGTCGATGACCCCGGCCGAGCGTTCCGACCCCAAGCTCATCAACGGCTCGCGCCGGCTGCGCATCGCCAAGGGCTCCGGCGTCCAGGTCGGCGAGGTCTCCAGCCTGGTCGAGCGGTTCTTCGAGGCCCGCAAGATGATGTCCGCGATGGCCTCCGGCAAGGGCATCCCCGGCATGCCCGGCATCCCCGGGATGGGCGGCGGCGCCAAGCGCTCCGGCAAGAAGGCCCCGGTCGCCAAGGGCAAGCGCAAGAGCGGCAACCCGCTCAAGCGGGCCCAGGAGGAGGCCGCCGCCGCCGAGCGCAAGGCCCTCGGCCCGGGCCAGTCGGCCCAGCCGGGCGGCGCGTTCGGCCTCCAGCCGGGCAAGGGCCCGGCGGACTTCGAACTCCCCAAGGAGTTCAAGGACCTGATGTAAGCGCGAGCCTGCCGACGGGGGCGGGGCGGGTCGCGCGCAGCGGCTCCCCCCGCCCCCGTCGCCGTTCCGGCCGCGCCCCGTCGCTCCCGCTGCTCCGGCGCCCCGTTCCCGCGGGCGGGTGCGCGATGATGTCCGGTATGCGCGTGACGATCCGAGCCCCCCGCCCCGATGACGTCGTCCCCTACGCCGAGGCGGTGCGCCGCTCCGCCGCGCACATCGGCCGGTGGAACCCGGTGGAGCCGGACGCCATGCCGGACCTGTTGAGCCGCCAGGGCGCGGGCCTGCGGACGTTCATGATCGTCGACGTCGAGACCGGCGGCCTGGTCGGCAAGTGCAACGTGGCCAACATCGTGATGGCGCGGTTCTGCAACGGCGTGCTGGGCTACGACTCGTACCTGCCGTTCGTCGGGACCGGCCGGATGACCGAGGGCATGCGGCTGGTGGTGGAGCGCTGCCTCACCTCGCCGGAGCTGGGCGGGCTCGGACTGCACCGGCTGGAGATCAACGTGCAGCCGGACAACGAGCGGTCGATCGCGCTGGCCCGCCGACTGGGCTTCCGGCACGAGGGCTTCACGCCGCGGATGCTGTTCCTGCAGGACGCCTGGCGCGACCACGAGCGGTTCGCGCTGACCGCGGAGGAGTGGCCGACGCCGGTGCGCTGACGGCGGGGGAGCGGTGGGCGGCGGTTGCGCCGGCGCCGGAGCGGCGGTGGGCGGCGGTGCGCTGACCGGGGCGGGTCGCGGCGTTGCGTGCCGTCCGACGTGCACGGTGTCCGTATTGTCCGACGGGTGAGCAACCCCGTGCCGCCGCGCCAGACCCCCGACCAGCCCTGGCGGTCCGAGGGGGCCCCGCCCCCGCCGCCGCCGAAGAAGAAGATGCCGGGCGGCTGGACGGGCCTGATCCTCACCGCGCTGGTGGTGTTCCTGCTGTCGGACGTCCTGCTGAGCTTCTTCGGCAACGGCGGCTCGACCACGATCTCGTACACCGAGTTCACCAAGCAGCTCAACAGCGGGAACATCACCAAGATCTACTCCAAGGGCGACGCCATCGAGGGCACGCTCAAGGACAAGCAGCCCAAGCCGGACGGCGGCAAGGGCGACTACACCGAGTTCACCACCCAGCGCCCGGCGTTCGCCAGCGACAACCTCTGGGGCACCCTGCAGTCGCAGAACGTCGAGGTGACGGCCCGTCCGGTGGTGCAGCAGCGCAGCTTCCTGGCGAACCTGCTGATCTCGCTGGCCCCGATGCTGCTGCTGATCGGCGTCTGGGTGCTGATCGCCCGCCGGATGGCCGGCGGGATGGGCGGCGGCGCGTTCGGCCGCAAGGCCCCGCCGAAGCCGGTGGACACCAGCCAGGGCGAGCGCACCACCTTCCAGGACGTGGCCGGCATCGACGAGGTCGAGGCCGAACTCAGCGAGGTGGTCGACTTCCTGAAGAACCCGCAGGCGTACCGGAGGCTCGGCGCCAAGATGCCGCGCGGCGTCCTGCTGTCCGGCCCGCCCGGCACCGGCAAGACCCTGCTGGCCCGCGCCGTCGCCGGCGAGGCCGACGTGCCGTTCTTCTCCGCCTCGGCCTCCGAGTTCATCGAGATGATCGTCGGCGTCGGCGCCAGCCGGGTCCGCGAACTGTTCTCCGAGGCCCGCAAGGTCGCCCCCGCGATCGTGTTCATCGACGAAATCGACACCATCGGCCGGCAGCGCGGCGGCGGTGGCGGCATGGGCGGCCACGACGAGCGCGAGCAGACCCTCAACCAGATCCTCACCGAGATGGACGGGTTCTCCGGCTCCGAGGGCGTCATCGTGATCGCCGCGACCAACCGCGCCGAGGTCCTCGACCCGGCGCTGCTGCGCCCCGGCCGGTTCGACCGCCGGATCACCGTCAGCCCGCCCGACCGGGCCGGCCGCGAGCAGATCCTGAAGATCCACACCCGCCGGGTGCCGCTCGCCGAGGGCACCGACCTGGACACCGTCGCCCGCACCACGCCCGGCATGACCGGCGCCGACCTGGCCAACCTGGTCAACGAGGCCGCGCTGATCGCCGTCAAGCGCAAGCAGGACGCCGTCGACCAGGAGAACCTCTCCGAAGCCCTGGAGAAGGTCCAGCTCGGCGCCGTCCGCCCGCTGGTGATGCCCCAGGAGGAACGCGAGCGGACCGCCTTCCACGAGTCCGGCCACGCCCTACTCGGCATGCTGCAGCCCGGCGCCGACCCGGTCCGCAAGATCACCATCGTGCCGCGCGGCCGCGCCCTCGGCGTCACCCTCTCCACCCCCGACACCGACCGCTACTCCTACACCGAGCCCTACCTGCGCGGCCGGATCATCGGCGCGCTCGGCGGGATGGCCGCCGAGCAGGTGGTCTACGGCGTGGTCACCACCGGCGCCGAGAGCGACCTCGAACAGCTCACCACCATCGCCCGCTCGATGGCCGGCCGCTGGGGCATGAGCGACCGGGTCGGCCGGGTCACCGCCGTCCCCAACGACAGCCAGTCCCCGTACGGCCTGGCCGCCGCCCCCACCACGCTGGACGCCGTCGACGAGGAGGCCCGCCGGATCGTCGCCGAGTGCTGGGAGGAGGCCGTCGCCCTGCTGCACCGGCACCGCGACCGGCTCGACGCGCTGGCCGCCGCCCTGCTGGAGGCCGAGACCCTGGACGAGGACGCGGCGTACGCCGCCGCCGGACTCGGCCGGTCCTGACGTACCCGGCGCTTCCGGCGCGCCTGGCGCTCCTGGCGTTCTTGTCGTTCTCGGCGGGCCCGTCGCTCCCGGTGCTCCCGGTGCTCCCGGTGCTCCCGGTGCTCCCGGCGGTCCCGGCGGTCCGGTGCGCGGGCCGGTCGCCGCGGTCGCGGGCCCGGTCGTCAGCCGCGGGGCCTCGTCCCGACCGCCCAGCGGAACTCGTTCGCCATCCGCACCGAACCGTCCGGGCGCAGGAACGGGTGCAGCGCCTCCTCCAGCTCCTTGGCCACCAGCGCCGCGCCCGCGGCCTCCTCGGCCCGGTCGAACAGGCCGGTCGACAGCAGGCCCCGGACCGCCGAGTCCAGGCCCGCGTAGGCGAACGGGCAGCCCACCCGGCCGCTCCCGGACGGCCGGGTCCCCGCCCCGGCGAGCAGCGACTCCAGCGCGCCCGGACCGGCCGCGGCGAACGGGTCCGGCGCACCGGACGGGGCGTGCCGCCGGGCCACCTCCAGCACCGCGGCGCTCTCGCAGCGCTCCGCCGGACCCCACGAGGCCACCACCAGCTGCCCGCCGGGCAGCGTGCGCTCCGCCGCCCGGGCGACCAGCGCGGGCACCGGCGGCTGCTCGAAAACCGTCACCAGGGAGTGCGCCGGGCGGGGGACGGGGTGCGCCGAACGGGCGACCCCCTCCGCCCGGCCGCCGGGCGACACCTGCAGCCCGCGGGCCGCCGCGAGCTCCCGCAGCCCGCCGTCCGGCTCCACCCCCGCGACCTGCGCGCCGCGCCCGGCGGCGAGCAGCAGCGCCAGCCCCGACCGGCACCCGACGCCCAGCAGGCTGGTGGCCGCGCCGACCTCAAGCCGCCGGTAAACGTCCTGGTAGAGGGGGACGAGCATGCGCTCCTGGATCTCCGCCCAGTCCCGCGCCCGACCGCTGCGCCCCGCCGGAGAGTCCGTCCGGACCCGGTCCACGGTGCTGCCGGTCACCTGCGCTGAAGCCATCGCGGCCTCCCAATCGGTCCTCAGAATCGGCTGCGGCCCCCGCAGCCCTGCCCCCCGGCCCCCCCTCCCAGCGAACAGCGGGCGGCCCCCGCCGTCCAGAGGGGTGCGAGCAGGTATCCGTGCGCCGCGGGTGTGCGCCCCGGGGTGTGCGCGGGCGCGGCGCAGTCCGGCCGCCCCGGCCCCGGAGGTTTGCGGACGGCGACGCCGGCGCGGGCGGTCGTCCGGTGAACCGGATTCACGGTCCGGCCCCGGTTTTCCGTACCATTCGGCGCATGGCTAAGGCACCCGTTCTCACCCCCCAGGCGGAAGACTTCCCCCGCTGGTACCAGGACCTCATCAACAAGGCCGAGCTGGCCGACAACGGTCCGGTGCGCGGCACCATGGTCATCCGACCGTACGGCTACGGCCTGTGGGAGCGGATGCAGCAGGAGATGGACGCGCGGATCAAGCGGGCCGGCGCGCAGAACGCGTACTTCCCGATGTTCATCCCGCAGTCCTACCTGACCAAGGAGGCGGAGCACGTCGAGGGCTTCGCCCCCGAGCTCGCGGTGGTCACCCACGGCGGCGGCAAGGAGCTGGAGGAGCCGGTCGTCGTCCGGCCCACCTCCGAGACCATCATCAACGAGTACTTCTCCAAGTGGGTGCAGAGCCACCGCGACCTGCCGCTGCTGATCAACCAGTGGGCCAACGTGGTCCGCTGGGAGCTGCGCCCGCGGGTCTTCCTGCGCACCACCGAGTTCCTCTGGCAGGAGGGCCACACCGCCCACGCCACCTACGAGGACGCCCGCGCGTACGCCTCGCGGATCCACACCGACGTCTACGGCGACTTCATGACCAACGTGCTGGGCATCGACGTGGTGCTCGGCCGGAAGACCGCCAAGGAGCGTTTCGCCGGCGCCATCAACACCCTCACCCTCGAAGGCATGATGGGCGACGGCAAGGCGCTGCAGATGGGCACCAGCCACGAGCTGGGCCAGAACTTCGCCAAGGCGTTCAACACCACCTACCAGCTGCAGGGCGCCGAGCGCGAGCACGTCTGGCAGACCTCCTGGGGCGTCTCCACCCGCATGGTCGGCGGCCTGATCATGTCCCACGGCGACGACAACGGCCTGCGGGTGCCGCCGCGGCTGGCCGCCGTGCAGGCCGTGGTGCTCGCCATCAAGGGCGAGGACGCGGTGCTGGCGAAGGTCCGCGAGATCGGCGCCCAGCTGGAGGCCGCGGGCGTCCGGGTGGTCGTCGACGACCGCACCGACACCCCGTTCGGCCGCCGCGCCGTGGACTGGGAGCTCAAGGGCGTCCCGCTGCGCATCGAGGTCGGCCCGCGCGACCTGGAGGCCGGCACCGCGATGCTGGTCCGCCGGATCGCCGGCGGCAAGGAGCCGGTCTCGGTCGACTCCCTGGCCGCGATCGTCCCCGGCATCCTGGAGGAGGACCAGGCGCAGCTGCTGCGCGAGTCCCGCGAGCGCCGCGAGGCCCGCACCGTGGACGTCAAGACCATCGAGGAGGCCGCCGAGGCCGCCGGCACCGGCTGGGGCCGGATCTCCTGGGCCGACCTCGGCCCCGAGGGCGAGGCCAAGCTGGCCGAGCAGGGCGTCTCGGTGCGCTGCCTGATCGCCGAGGACGGCTCGGTGCCGGCCGCCGACGACCAGCCCGGCAACCTCGCCCTGGTCGCCCGCGCCTACTGATCCGCACCGCGGGCCGGGGCCGGGGAATCCCGGAACCCCGGTCCGCGCGCTGGCAGTTGAGACTACTGACCAGTCAACTCCCCGAGGTACCCCACAAGCGGTACGGTGTACGGCCCGTGGCCCTGTCAATTTTCGGACAGGACGCGGGCCGTCCGTCGTGGGGATGTTGGGCTCTGCGGCGGGTGTCGAGAACCCGGCGAAGCCCGCCGGGTCCACACGTGCAGGGGGTTGGTCTTGCGTCAGTCCGGAGTCGCGCAATTCGCGCGCGAAAGTGCATTCCTGAGAGTCCGCTGGGAATTCCCGAACACGGGTGCCCGCCGGAACATCGGCTCTCTCCCCATCGTTGGTACAGCGTGAGCACGACACAGCCCCTCGTCCTCGCGGCCGAACTGGCCGCCGCCTGGAGTGACATCCAGGCCCACCACCGCGACCTGCCCGACCTGGCGTCGCCCGAGGCGCTGATCGGCGAGTCCTCGTCCGCCTGCGGCACCCAGCTCAACTTCGAGCGACTGCTGCACGAGGCCGCCCACGGCCTGGCCGCCGCCCGGGAGATCCGCGACACCTCGCGGGCCGGCCGCTACCACAACCGCCGCTTCCTGCTGCTCGCCTCCGAGCTGGGCCTGGCCCACCCGGTCGAGCCGCACGCCAGCAGCGGCTTCTCCCAGGTGACGATGGGGCACGAGACCAGGGACCGCTACGCCGGGACCATCGAGCGCCTCGACCGCGCGCTCGGGGCGCACCAGCTGGCCGTGGCCGGCGAGGGCAACCACCGCGCCTTCCGCGGCCCGGCCGCGCGGCACGGTTCCTCCGGCGGCGGCGTCCGGGTCAAGGCGGTGTGCGGCTGCGGTCGCAACGTCCGCGTCGTCCCGTCCGTGCTGGCCCAGGCCGCGATCGTCTGCGGCGCCTGCCAGCAGCCGTTCAAGATCGCCTGATCCCTCCGCGATCCCCAGCGCCCCCCGCAGCTCCCCGTACGACGCCGGACCGAACGGTGCCCGCCGGCGGACGCCGTTTGGCCGGAACGGGTGCTTGACGCGGGGCTCGGCGCAGGTGCTCGGAGCGGGTGCCGGGAACGGACCGCGGGCGGGGTGCCCGCGGCCCGTCAGGAGTGCCGCTGTCGCCGGGGCCGGGGGCCCGACGACGCCAGGAGGTCCTGCCGTACCGCGCGGGGGCGCGGTCCGGGGGGCCTCGGCGTTGTGGCAGAATGGATGGCTGAGTACTCGGCAGCCGAGCAGGACCCTCTCTCCTAAAGGCTGGCGTGTCCCCTGAACGGCACCTCGCGCCGCAGCCCCACGCGGCGGAGCGCTGCTCACCCACGTCAAAACCAGGAGAATCCACACCCGTGGCTGTCAAGATCAAGCTGAAGCGTCTGGGCAAGATCCGCTCCCCGCACTACCGCATCGTCGTCGCCGACTCGCGCACCAAGCGTGACGGCCGCGCCATCGAGGAGATCGGCATCTACCAGCCGACCTACAACCCCTCGAAGATCGAGGTCGACGGCGAGCGCGCCCAGTACTGGCTGTCCGTCGGCGCCCAGCCGACCGAGCCGGTGCTCGCCATCCTCAAGCTGACCGGCGACTGGCAGAAGTTCAAGGGCCTGCCGGCTCCGGAGCCGCTGAAGGTGGCCGAGCCCAAGGTCGAGGACTTCTCGCACCTGTTCGCCAAGGCCGTCGCCGGCTTCGAGGACGCCACCACCGGTGTCGCCATCACCCCGAAGGCCAAGAAGTCGGACAAGGCTGACGAGGCCGAGGCCGCTTCCACCGAGGCCTGAGCATGATCGAGGAAGCCCTCGACCACCTGGTGAAGGGCATCGTCGAGCACCCCGACGAGGTGCAGGTCCGCTCGCGCAACCTGCGCCGCGGCCACACCATCGAGGTGCGAGTGCACCCCGACGACCTCGGCAAGGTGATCGGCCGGGGCGGCCGCACGGCGCGCGCACTGCGCACCGTCGTCGGCGCCCTGGGCGGTCGCAACGTCCGGGTCGACCTGGTCGACGTGGACAGCCTCCGCTGACCTCGGCTCGACCGCCGAGGGCGCCGACCACCAGGTCGGCCACCGGGTTTCAGGACCGGCCGGGACGCATCGTCCCGGCCGGTCCTTTCCCGTTCCCGGTCCTTTCCCGTTCCCGGCCCCTCCGCTTCCCGGGGCGCCCGCCTCGGGCTCCCCGTTCCTTCCCCGTGCCACCACCTCTCAGGAGAACGATCACCGTGCAGCTCGTCGTCGGCAGGATCGGCCGCGCCCACGGAATCCGGGGGGACGTCAGCGTGGAAGTCCGCACCGACGAGCCGGAACTGCGGCTCGGGCCCGGCGCGGTCCTCCTCACCGACCCCGCCGCCACCGGACCGCTGACCGTCGAGACCGGCCGGGTGCACAGCGGGCGCCTGCTGCTGCGCTTCGCCGGCGTCAAGGACCGCACCGCCGCCGAGGCCCTGCGCGGCACCATGCTGATCGCCGAGGTCGACCCGGAGGAGACCCCCGAGGACCCGGACGAGTACTACGACCACCAACTCATCGGCCTGGACGTGGTGCTGGCCGACGGCACCCCGGTCGGCGAACTCACCGAGGTGCTCCACCTCCCGTACCAGGACCTGCTCACCGTCCAGCGCCCCGACGGCACCGAGGTGCTGGTCCCGTTCGTCGAGCAGATCGTCCCCACCATCGACCTGGACGAGCAGCGCGTCGTCATCACCCCGCCGCCCGGCCTGATCGACTCCGAGGCCGGCCCGGGCTCGGGCTCGACCGCTGGTGCCGGTTCTGGATCTGGGTCTGAGGCCGGATCCGGGTCTGAGGCCGGATCCGGGGCCGTGGTGGACGAGGGTGAGGGCGCGGGTGCGGGTTCGGGTTCGGGCGACGGTCCGGACGGCGAGCCGGGCAGCGGTTCGGACCAGAACGGGGGCGTCGCGTGAGCGAGATGCGGATCGACGTCGTCACGATCTTCCCCGAGTACCTGGAGCCGCTGAACGTCTCACTGGTCGGCAAGGCGCGGGCCCGCGGGCAGCTGGACGTGCACCTGCACGACCTGCGGTCGTGGACCACCGACATCCACCGGACCGTGGACGACACCCCCTACGGCGGCGGCCCCGGCATGGTGATGAAGCCCGAGCCGTGGGGCGCCGCGCTGGACGCCGTGCTGGCCGCCGGCCCCGACGGCGAGGTGCCCACCCTGGTGGTGCCCACCCCCAGCGGACGCCCCTTCACCCAGGACCTCGCCCAGGACCTCGCCGCCCGCCCCTGGCTGGCCTTCGCCCCCGCCCGCTACGAGGGCATCGACCGGCGGGTCATCGAGGAGGCCGCGACCCGGATGCCGGTGGTCGAGGTGTCGATCGGCGACTACGTGCTGGCCGGTGGCGAGGTCGCCGTGCTGGTGATGGTCGAGGCCGTCGCCCGACTGCTGCCCGGCGTGCTGGGCAACGCCGAGTCACACCGCGACGACTCCTTCGCCCCCGGTGCCATGGCCGACCTGCTGGAGGGCCCGGTGTACACCAAGCCCGCCGAGTGGCGCGGCCGGGAGGTGCCGGAGATCCTGCTCAGCGGCCACCACGGCAAGATCGCCCAGTGGCGGCGCGAGCAGGCGTTCGCCCGCACCCTCGCCAACCGGCCCGACCTGGTGGCCCGCTGGCAGCGCGAGGCGTTCAGCAAGAAGGAGCGCGAGGCGCTGAGCGTGCTCGGCCTGGCCTGGGACGAGGCCGACGGCCGATTTCGGTCCGTGGCCGACCCTGTGGAAGAATAGGCGACTGTTGTCTGCCGCCCGGCTCCCCCTGCGGGGAGTCAGTGGACCGGTGCCCCCGCCACGGGGGGATCACCGCCAGCCGAAGCGGCCCGCAACACCACCCGGTTGAATCGAACTTCCGTGGGCGGCCCGTGGCGCCTGCGATGGAGAGCAACGATGAGCAACAAGCTCGCTGCTGTCGACGCGGCCTCGCTGCGCACCGACATCCCCGCCTTCCGCCCCGGCGACACCCTCAAGGTGCACGTCCGAGTCATCGAAGGCAACCGCTCGCGCGTCCAGGTCTTCCAGGGCGTCGTCATCCGCCGCCACGGTGCGGGCATCGGTGAGACCTTCACCGTCCGCAAGGTCAGCTTCAACGTCGGCGTCGAGCGCACCTTCCCGGTGCACACCCCGGTCGTCGAGAAGATCGAGGTCGTGACCCGCGGTGCGGTCCGCCGCGCCAAGCTGTACTACCTGCGTGACCTCCGCGGCAAGGCCGCGAAGATCAAGGAGAAGCGCGACGCGTGATCGCGCAGGCTCAACGGGGGTCGGCCCTCCTACCGGTGTAGACCGGGGGGATAAGCTCACCCCCGATGAGCACGCACGAGCCACCGACGGACCGCGACGGCAGTCCCGCACCCACGGGTGCGGACTCGCCGGCGCGGTCCGCCGTCGTTTCCGCCCCCGGAACCTCCTCCGGCCCCGACAGCGGGACGGACGGTGGTGACGGCTCCGGCGACGGTGGCGGTGCTGGCGGTGCCGGCGGTGTCGGCGGCGACGAGGTCGGCACCGGGCGGCGGTGGTCGCGGGACCTGCTGTGGATCGGCGCGGTGTGCGTGGTCGTGCTGCTGCTGGTGAACGCCTTCGTGGCGCGGCCGTTCGCGGTGCCGTCCGGCTCGATGGAGGGGACGCTGGAACCGGGCGACCGGGTGCTGGTCAACCAGCTCGCGTACGCCTTCGGCGGGCACCCCCAGCGGGGCGACGTGGTGGTCTTCGACGGCATCGGCTCCTTCCTGCCCTACCAGGACGAACCGTCCGGGTTGAAGCGGCTGTTGGTCGGGGCGGGCCTCGCCCCGGCGGGCGACACGGTCTACGTGAAGCGGGTCATCGGGGTCGGCGGGGACCGGATCACCTGCTGCGGGACGGACGGCCGGCTGCAGGTCAACGGGGTGGCGCTGGACGAGGGCGCGTACCTGTTCCCCGGTGACGCGCCCTCGGCGGCACCGTTCGACATCGTGGTTCCCGACGGCAAGTTGTGGGTGATGGGCGATCACCGCAGTGCCTCCCGCGACTCCCGCGACCACCTCGGTGAGCCCGGCGGCGGTGCCGTGCCCGAGGACAAGGTGATCGGCCGCGCCGACTGGGTGATGTTCCCCCTCGGCCGCGCCACCTCCCTCGACCGACCGGCGGCGTTCGCCGCGATTGAGGGGACCGGTGGCCATGGGGAGCAGAGGTAGACCCAGGACCGCCGCCGACGGCCCGGCCGGCCCCGCCCACCCGGCCGGCCCCGCCCACCCGGGCGGCGCCCCCCGCACCGGCGCCGCGTCCGGCCCCGGGGCCGAGCCCGATCCCCTAACCGCGTCCGTGTACCTGGCCCCCACCGGCGGGGCCGAGGACCCGGGCGACCGGGACGGCGCCGATGCCGGTGCCGCCGATGCCGGTGCCGCCGGTGGCGGTGGTGCCGCCGGTAGCGGTGGCGGGGCCGGTGGCGATGACGGGGACGGGGGCTGGAGCGGCGGGGACGATGCGGAGGCCCGCCCCGTCCGGGGACGCGCCGAGCGCCGTCGCACCGCCAAGCGCGTCGCGCGCCGCAGTCGGCGCTCCTTCCTGCGCGAGCTTCCGGTGATCGTGCTGGTCGCCCTGGTGATCGCGCTGGTGATGAAGACGTTCCTGCTCCAGGTGTTCGTGATCCCCTCCGGTTCGATGGAACAGACCCTGCAGATCGGTGACCGGGTCGTCGTGGACAAGTTCACCCCGTGGTTCGGCGCCGAGCCGGAGCGCGGCGAGGTGGTGGTCTTCAAGGACCCGGGCGGCTGGCTGGAGAACGACCACAAGCCGTCCACGGACGGGCCCGTGCTGCGGAACGTGAAGTCGCTGTTCTCCGCGGTGGGGCTCCTTCCCTCCGACGACGAGCGGGACTTGATCAAGCGGGTGATCGGTGTCGGCGGTGACACCGTGGAGTGCTGCGACGAGCACGGCCGGGTCAGCGTGAACGGCACGCCGCTGGACGAGCCGTACATCGCGGCCGGGAACTCGCCCTCGCGGATCACCTTCAAGGTGACGGTGCCCCGAGGTCGGCTCTGGGTGATGGGCGACCACCGCGACCTGTCCGCCGACTCCCGCTACCACATGGGCAATCCGGGCTCCGGGACGATCCCGGTGGAGAACGTGGTGGGGCGCGCCTTCGTGGTCGCCTGGCCGCTCTCCCACTTCGGTCAACTGGACGTTCCCGATTCACTCTCCTCCTTGCCGGGGCGGCCCGCCGGATCGGCGGCCGTCGAGCCGGTTCCTGCGGAACCCCCACTCGTTATGGGTGTGTTGGGCGTGCTTCCGCTCCTCGTCCGGTACCGCGGGACGCGTCGGAGGGACGGGCCGGTGGCCGACTGACAGGGTGGTCGGCGCGTGGGAACACGGGCGCGTCGACCGGGAGTGATAGAGAAGTGTGAAGTGCTCGGTTCCGGCCTGGTGTCGGGTCTGCCCCCGTAGGGCAAGCCAGAGACGGGTTCCCGACCGACTGCAGAGTGTGGTGCCCGCTGTGCGGCACTGGTGAGCGCGGACGCGCAGGCGTCCGCACAGCAGGGAGGAGAAGTCGTGGGGGATCTGGTGATCGGTGCCCGCTCAGGTGCTCCGGAGCCCGACGGGGAACCCGTGGGCAACCAGGAGGGGGCGCACGCCGGGGACGGCGAAGCGCTCCGGGACGCCGAGGCCGGGGCGGAGGCGGACGGAAGTTCGGCCGCACCGCCCAAGAAGGCGCCCAAGCAGCGTTCCTTCTGGAAGGAACTGCCGATCCTGATCGGCATCGCGCTGATCCTGGCCCTGGTGATCAAGACCTTCTTCGTCCAGGCGTTCTCGATCCCCTCGGGGTCGATGGAGAACACGCTCCAGGTCGGCGACCGCGTCCTGGTCGACAAGCTCACCCCCTGGTTCGGTTCCGAGCCGGAGCGCGGCGAGGTCGTGGTCTTCAAGGACCCGGGCGGCTGGCTGAACGACGAGCCGACCCAGCGCAGCGACAACTCCTTCGTGCGCGGCGTGCAGGACGTGTTCAGCTTCATCGGACTGATGCCGTCCAGCGACGAGAAGGACCTGATCAAGCGCGTCATCGCGGTCGGCGGTGACACCGTGGAGTGCCAGGGCTCCGGCCCGGTCAAGGTGAACGGCGTGGCGCTGGACGAGCCGTACATCTTCCCCGGCAATACCCCGTGCGGGGAGAAGCCGTTCGGGCCGGTGAACGTGCCCAAGGGCCGGATCTGGGTGATGGGCGACCACCGGGGCAACTCCCTGGACTCGCGGTACCACATGGACCAGCCCGGTGGCGGCACCGTGCCGGTCGACAACGTGGTCGGCCGCGCGTTCGTGGTGGCCTGGCCGATCGGCGACTGGGCGACGCTGCCCGTTCCGGACACCTTCGACCAGAAGGGGCTCGCGTCCGGACCGCTCGTTCCGACGACGGCCGGCGCGGCACTGGCCGTCCCTGCCGTGTGGTGGGTGCGCCGACGCCGCCGCTGACCGGGCACCGACCGGCCGGGAACGCCTCTTGCGCGGGCCGTGGTACTGGCGAGTAATCTGCTCGCACGTGCCGCGGCCCGCAGTGCTGTCCGGACCGGGACGGCCAGCCGCGGACCGGCCTCCGCCGTGCGGGCGGAGTCGCCGGGAGGCGGGAGAGGGCGGAGCCGATGAGTAGCGTCGCGGAGCGGACACCGCGCACCGGGGCGGGGCCGGCCCGCCGCCGGAGCACCGCGTCGATCGTGCAGGGCGTGGCGATCGCGCTCGGCTTCGTGATGCTGGTCGGGGGCTTCGCGGTGCTGGCCCTCCAGTACCGGCCCTACCGGATCCCGACCAGTTCGATGAGCCCGACCCTGGAGGCCGGCGACACCGTCCTGGCCCGGACCGGCGGAGCGGCCGGCCGCGGTGACATCGTGGTCTTCCAGGACCAGGACTGGGGCCCCGCGACCCTGGTCAAGCGCGTGGTCGCGGTCGGCGGGGACACCGTCTCCGGTGACGCGGAGGGGCGGATCACCGTCAACGGGCACCAGGTGTCCGAGCCCTACCTGACCGCCCTTGGGACGGGCGGGACCGCGTTCTCGGTCACCGTGCCGGAGGGGCGGCTGTTCCTGCTCGGCGACTTCCGGGGGAACTCCCTGGACTCGCGCAGCCACCTCGACGTGGCGTTCGGCTCGGTGCCCGTCTCCGGGGTGAGGGCACGGGTGGAGGCGGTGATCCGGCCGCTGTCCCGGCTCGGGCTCGAACCGCGCGCCACGGCCTTCGACGGACTGGGCGGCCCCCGGGCCCACCAGGCCGGCCCGCTGGTGCCCGCCGTCTGGACGTCGGCCGGCGGGGCGGTGCTGATCGTGGCCGCCTCCGCGGCGGGCTGGGCGGTCTCGCTGACCCGCCGGGTACGGGGGCGGGGCAAGGCCTGAGCCCGCCGGGGACGACGGACCGGCGCCGGTGCCGGTCCCGCTGAGGAGGTGCGCCCAGCGCCTCAGGACGGAGCCGAGCCAGGTGGTGGAACACCGCAGGGCCGTGCGGGTGCTGTTGCTGGACCCGGACGACCGCGTCCTGCTGCTGCGCGGAACGGACCCGGCGGAGCCCGGTACCACCTGGTGGATCACACCAGGCGGCGGCATCGAACCGGGCGAGGGACCGGACGCGGCCGCCCGGCGCGAGCTGGCCGAGGAGACCGGGCTGACGGACGTGGACTGGGGACCGCTGGTCGGGTACAGCACGGCGGAGTTCTCCTTCCGGGGCAGGGAGTACCGACAGGAGCAGTGGTTCCGGCTGGCCCGCACCGAGCGGACCGAGGTGTCACTGCCGCGCGGCGGGGCGGACGAGCACGCGTTGCTGCTGGCCTTCCGCTGGTGGACGCTGGGCGAGTTGAGGACCACCGGGGAGACCGTCCACCCGCGCGGACTGGCCGGACTGGTGGCACGGGTTCTGACGGAAGGACCGCCAGAACCGCCAGTAAGGCTCTGAGCACGGGCTCGGTGGTCCACAATGGGGTGGACGTGACGAGTGAGGGGACGCTTGGAATGAGTGCCGAAGACCTCGAGAAGTACGAGACCGAGATGGAGCTCAAGCTCTACCGGGAGTACCGGGATGTCGTCGGCCTGTTCAAGTACGTGATCGAGACCGAGCGGCGCTTCTACCTGACGAATGACTACGACCTCCAGGTGCACTCGGTGCAGGGCGAGGTGTTCTTCGAAGTGTCGATGGCTGATGCATGGGTCTGGGACATGTACCGACCGGCCCGATTCGTCCGGAAGGTCCGTGTGTTGACGTTCAAGGACGTGAACATCGAGGAGCTGGCCAAGAGCGACCTTGAACTGCCCTCGGACGACTCCGCCTTCGGGAACTGACCGCACCGCGGCTGAGCGGTCGGCGCCTGGCCGGAGTCCGGTGCCCGGCCGGAGCCCGGTGCTCAGCTGAAGCCCGGTGCTCAGCTGAAGCCCGGTGAGGACGGCGCGGCCGACCGCGCCCTTCTGCCAGGCCCCCGTACGCCCCCGTGAGCTGCGGCGGTGCCCGGGTCACCGAGATTGACCGCGCCGGTCGGGCGCTGTCCAGCGCCTTTTTCGATTTGTCGCTCGAACGGGTGAGCTGAGTTATCCACAGGCCCGGGTTATCCACAGCCCGGACCATTCCACTGGCCCGCTCCCGGCGCGTGACGGCAACCTTCCGGCCGGAGGTGATTGCCGTGCAGAACCCCAACAAGACGACCACCAACGGCCTCGGACGCTACGGCGAGGAGGTCGCTGCCCGCCGGCTCGCCGAACGCGGGCTGCGCATCCTGGAACGCAACTGGCGCTGCGCCGAGGGCGAGCTCGACATCGTCGCCCTCGACGGGGACGTCCTCGCGATCTGCGAGGTGAAGACCCGCTCCGAACACGGCTTCCAACAGCCGGCCGAGGCGATCGACCAGACCAAGGCGGACCGGCTGCGCCGCCTCGCCGAGCGCTGGCTCGCCGAACGCTGGCCGGTGCACTTCTCCCGGCTCGTCCTCGCCGCCGAGCGGGCCTGGGGCGGCGAACCGCAGCCCGACGCGCCGGGCAGCGGTCCGGCTCCGCCACCCCCAGGCGGAGTCCGCATCGACCTGGTCGCCGTGGTCAACCCCCGCAAGGGCGCCGCCGCGGTCGAGCACCTGCGCGGGGCGGTGTGAGATGGCGTTCGCCCGCACCTGCTCGGTGGCCCTGGTCGGAGTGGACGGCGTCGTGGTCGAGGTCCAGGCCGACCTCGAACCCGGCCTCGCGGCCTTCAGCCTGGTGGGCCTCGCCGACAAGGCACTCCTGGAAGCCCGCGACCGGGTGCGCGCCGCGGTCTCCAACAGCGGGGAGAAGTGGCCGCTGCGCAAACTCACCGTGGGCCTCACCCCGGCCTCCGTGCCCAAGAGCGGCAGCGGCTACGACCTGGCGGTGGCCTGCGCCGTCCTGGCGGCCGCGGAACGGCTCGACCCCGCGTCGATCGACGGCCTGCTGATCATCGGCGAGCTGGGGCTGGACGGCCGGGTGCGCCCGGTGCGCGGGGTCCTGCCCTCGGTCCTGGCCGCGGCCGACGCCGGCTACCGGCAGGTGGTGGTCGCCGAACAGACCGCCGCCGAAGCGAGACTGGTGCCCGGCGTCTCCGTCCTCGGCGTGCGCAGCCTGCGCCAGCTCATCGCGATCCTCACCAACGCCCCCGTCCCCGACGAACCACCGGACCCGTCCACCGGCCGCCCCGACTCCTCGTTCGCCGGACTGCTGCTGCCCGGCCTCGGCGTCCGCGACCTCAGCTCCGAGCCGGCCGTCCGACCCGACCTCGCCGACGTGGCCGGGCAGTACGAGGCCCGCAAAGCCCTGGAGATCGCCGCCGCGGGCGGCCACCACATCTACCTGAAGGGCCCGCCCGGGGCCGGCAAGACGATGCTGGCCGAACGGCTGCCGGCCCTGCTCCCGCCGCTCACACCCACCGAAGCCCTCGAAGTGACCGCGATCCACTCCGTGGCCGGCCTGCTCCCGCCCGACCGGCCCCTGATCGACAACCCGCCCTACTGCGCGCCGCACCACTCGACGACCATGCCCGCCATCGTCGGCGGCGGCACGGGACTGCCCAGGCCCGGAGCCGTCTCCCTCGCCCACCGCGGCGTGCTGTTCCTCGACGAGGCACCCGAATTCCCGGTCCGGGTCCTCGACGCGCTGCGCCAACCCCTGGAATCGGGGGAGGTGATGATCGCCAGAGCCGCGGGCTCGATGCGGCTGCCCGCCCGCTTCCTGCTCTGCCTGGCGGCCAATCCCTGTCCCTGCGGCCGCTACTCACTGAGAGGAGAAGGGTGCGAATGCACACCTGTCATGGTCAACCGCTATCAGGCCCGACTGTCCGGGCCGCTGCTGGACCGGGTGGACCTCCAGGTGCAGGTCGCCGGAGTCACCAAGGCCGAACTGATGCAGCAGGGCGGAAAGGCCGAGAGCACGGCGACGGTCGCCGCACGCGTGCGGGAGGCCCGGGCGCGGGCCGCCGCTCGCCTCGTCGACACCCCGTGGCGGACCAACGCCGAAGTGCCCGGGCACGAACTGCGCACGCGCTGGCAACTCGCACCCGGTGCGCTGGCCGACGCCGAACGTGACCTCGACCGGGGGCTGCTCACCGCACGCGGCCTCGACCGCGTCCTGCGGGTCGCCTGGACGGTGGCCGACCTCGCGGGCCGGGACCGCCCGCACCGGACCGACGTCCAGAGCGCACTCACCCTCCGCACCGGCGTCCAACGGGCCGCCCGCCCGACGGACCGCAGGAACGACCCGCCCTACCCCTACGACGACATCGGCGTCGAGCCGGGCCCCGCGCAGGACAGCGAGTTCTGAGCGCCCCACCTCTCGCGGCGACAGGAAGCCGACGGGCCGCCCCCGTCGTACCTCCGGCCCCCGTCCACCACCGCCGTCCACCGCCACTCGTGGCCGACCGCGGCCACCGACCGCACCGCAGGAACAGGCAGCAGAAGGAGCGCCGATGACCACGCACCCCGTACCCCGCGCGCACGCCGACCTGTCCGGCAGCTCGCGCCCACCGCTCCCGCCCGGCACTCCCGAGCCGGACGACACCCCCGCGGCGTGCGACGGCGAACGGCTCCGCCACCCGGGCCGCGGCGCCGGGCCACCGGCCGTGCACCGCTCACGCCACGGGCCGGCGGGGCCGGCCCGGACCGCTCCGGGCGAGCAGCGCGTCATCCGCCCCACCGCGTGGGCCGCGCCGACCGTCCCACCGGATCCGCCCGAGCCCGAACGGATCTCCCGGGCGGCGCTCACCAGGCTGATCGAACCGGGCGACGCCGCGATCGGCCGGGCGGTCCAACGGCTCGGCGTGGTCCGGCTGCTGCAGGGGTTCTACGAGGGAGCACCCGCCGGCCATCTGGGGCTCGGAGCCGACCGGATCGCCGCGTACCAGGAGAGACTGCGAAAGTTCAACCCGGCCGCCGACCTGGAACGGATCGCCAAGCTCGGTGGGAAGTTCATCATTCCGGGCGACAGCGAGTGGCCCTCCCAGCTCGACGACCTCGGTGACAGCCGCCCGATCGGGCTGTGGATCCGCGGCCTCCCGTCGCAACGGCTGCCGTCGCTGCGCCTGCTCGCCCTGCGCTCGGTGGCCGTCGTCGGCTCGCGGGCCTGCACCGCGTACGGACGGCACGTCGCAGGGCAGCTCGGGTCCGAATTGGCCGAGCGGGGCTGGGTGGTGGTGTCCGGCGCGGCGTACGGGGTGGACACCGCCGCGCACCTCGGAGCACTGGCGGTCAACGGAATGACGATCGCGGTGCTCGCCAGTGGAGTCGACATCTGCTACCCGCGCGGGAACGAGGCCCTGATGGAGAGGATCGGGCGCGACGGGCTGCTGGTGAGCGAGCTGGCGCTGGGGATGAACCCGACCAGGTTCAGGTTCGTGCTGCGGAACCGGGTGATAGCCGCACTCACCCGCGGCACGGTGGTGGTCGAGGCCGCGTCCCGCAGCGGCGCGCTCAGCACCGCGCGGCGGGCGCGGGACCTCAACCGGCACACCATGGGCATTCCCGGGCCGATCACCTCCGAACTCTCGGCGGGCGTGCACGCGTTGATCAGGGCCGGCGCGGCCAGCATGGTCACCAGCGGCGCCGAGGTGGGCGAGCTGATCGGCTCGATCGGGGCCGACCTGGCGCCGGAGCGGGTCGGCCCGATCCTGCCGAGGGACGCGCTGGAGCCGCCGGTGGCCAGGGTCCTGGAGGCGGTGCCCGCCAGTGCGGACGGCGCACCGGTCCGGCGACTCGCCCACTACGCGGCGCTCTCCGAGAGCGCGACGGTCCAGCACCTCCACGAACTGAGTTCGCTCGGCTTCGTCGAACGCCACGGAGCGCACTGGAGGTTGGTGCGTCGCAAGTGATCATATTCGGGCAGAGTCGGGCAGGCTGATGGGTTCCGAGCGGGTCAACCAGTCAACAGGAGGTGATGCCAGCCGAGTTGAGGGACGATGGCAGCCCGTGGGTTCGGCCGGGGCGCTGCGGTGAGGGGCCGGGTCGAACCGCCCGGAAGTGCTCGCGGGTCCGCACTGGTCGGCGGGCCGGCCGGGCACGAGCTCCCGGGGGCGGTCCGGGCGCCCGGACCGGCGGTCCGGGCGCCCGGATGCGACGCGCCGACGCTGCCCTTTGCTGCCACCGGATCGGGCGACGCCCGAGCGGCGGTAGCACTGTGCAGCGACTCGGTCACGCTACGCTCGCTCATGGCGTCCCTATCAGCACATGACTCGGCAGAACGGCGCAGACCAACGCATGCCCACTCACATTCCCGGACACAGGGTGACCGGTGACGGTCGGTCCCCGGGCGGGACGGGGGCCGAGACCCACAACGCCGCGGAACTGCGGGCCAGATCCGGGGGAGTCGTGGGAATGACGCGACCGGGCGGCTCTCCGGCCGCGCCCCCGCAGTCCCCGCCCCGCCCCGCCCCCGCCTCACCCCTTCCCCGTCCACCCGCCCCGTCGGGATCCGCCCCCCGGCCGATCCCGGTCGACCGGCCCGGCCAGGTGCTGCCCTGCCCGCAGGCGACACCGTCCGGCGGGGCGGCGAAGCCCCGGCCGCGCGACGAGGAAGGTGCCGGTGCGGGCACGGGCATCCGACCGGGCGGTCGGAGCGGCGCCGATCCGGCGGGCGGTTGCGGCGCCGGCGAGCAGGACGCCGACGGCCGACCGGCGGGAGCGACCGGTGCCGTGCCCCAGCCCCCGACGGCGTCCGCCGGTGCGCGGCCGGTGCGCGGTCAGTCCAAGCGGGGCGCCCGGTCGAAGGCGAAGGATCCTTCCGCCCGGAGCGCCCAGGTCCGCAGGCAGTCGGGCGGACCCCCGCCCGCCCGCACCCCGGAGCGGTCGGAGGCGTCAGGCTCGTCGGGGCCGGAGGTGGGCGGGGACCCGGTCGTGCAGCAGAGCGCACCGCTTCCGGTGCCGCTGCCCTGCCCCGTCCCCGGGCCCAGCCCCGTCTCCGGGCCCAGCCCCGTCTCCGGGTCGGGGCAGTCGGCACCGGAGCAGTCCGCGCCGGCGGTGGTGCCGCGCCCCGGTGCGGGTGCGCCCGCGAAGCCGACCGGCCGCAGCGGCGCGCCGGACGGGGCGTCGAGCAGCGGGCCGGGCAGCGCGCCGGACGGGACCCCGGGCGGTGGCGCGGGCGCGGGCACGGTGGGGCGCGCCGGTGCGACGGTGCCCGCGCCGGCGTCAGCGCCCGGGGCGGGCGTCGGCGCGGAGGGTGCGAGCAGGGCGGGGGAGCGTGCGAAGGGCGCCGACCAGTCGGCGCTGCAGGCGCTGTGGCGTTCGTACAAGGAGACCGGGGACCACGGGCTCCGGGACCAGCTGATCCTGCACTACTCGCCGCTGGTGAAGTACGTGGCGGGCCGGGTCGGGGTCGGGCTGCCCGCCAACGTGGAGCAGGCGGACTTCGTGTCCTCCGGGGTCTTCGGGCTGATCGACGCCATCGAGAAGTTCGACATCGACCGGGCGATCAAGTTCGAGACCTACGCGATCAGCCGGATCCGCGGTGCGATCATCGACGAACTGCGGGCGCTGGACTGGATTCCCCGGTCGGTTCGGCAGAAGGCCAAGGCGGTCGAGCGGGCCTATGCCACGTTGGAGGCCCGGCTGCGGCGGACGCCGCACGACCCCGAGGTGGCGGCGGAGATGGGCATCTCGCTCGACGAGCTGCACACCATCTTCAGCCAGTTGTCGTTGGCCAACGTGGTGGCGCTGGACGAGCTGCTGCACTCGGCGGGCGAGGGCGGTGACCGGCTGACCCTGATGGAGACGCTCCCGGACAGCGGTGCGGACAACCCGGTCGAGATCGCCGAGGACCGCGAACTGCGGCGGCTGCTCGCCTCGGCGGTCAACACCCTGCCCGAGCGGGAGAAGACCGTGGTGACGCTCTACTACTACGAGGGCCTGACCCTGGCGGAGATCGGCCAGGTGCTCGGGGTGACGGAGAGCAGGGTCAGCCAGATCCACACCAAGTCGGTGCTGCAACTGCGGGCGAAGATGTCCGACGCCCGGTAGCTCCCCGTCCGTCCGTCGGCCCCGCGCCCGGCCGGCGGACCGGGCGCGGCGGGGGCGCGGTGGCCGGTAGGAGGCCGATCTCGTGCCCACCGGTCGTCGGCGTCCGTAGAGTTGGGCCGTGCCGAAAATCCGGGCGGCCACCGTGGCCGAGCATCGACAGTTGCAGCAGACAGCGCTGCTGGACGCCGCACGCGTCCTGTTGGCGGAGGGCGGCCGGGAGGCGCTGAGTTTCGGCGCGCTCGCGGCGCGCACCGGCCTCGCCAGGTCCTCGGTGTACGAATACTTCCGTTCCAAGTCCGAACTGGTGGAAGCGCTCTGCACGGTCGACCTCCCGCTCTGGGCCGCCGAGATCGAGGCGGGCATGGCGGTCCGGGACGGCGCGGTCGAGCGGATCGAGGCATACGTCCGCGGCCAGGTCTCGCTGGCCACCGACCCGGTGCACCGCGCCGTGGTGGCCGTCGCCGAGTACGAACTCGACGACGCCGCCCGGGCCAGGATCAGGGCGGCCCACGCCGGGCTGACCGCCATGGTGGTCCGCACCCTGGAGGACCTCGGCCACGCCCGGCCCGGCGTCGCGGCCTCACTGCTCCAGGGCGTGGTGGAGGCGGCGGTCCGCCAGGTCGAGCGGATCCGCGGCGAGGACGGCGCACCCGGGGCCGGTGCGGTCGAGGAGATCGCCGACACCGCGGTGCGCTTCGCCCTCGACGGCCTGCGCCCGGTGGACCGTCCGGTGGACAACCCCGTGGACAGCGTGGACAGCACGGACGGAGCAGGCGGCGGCGACGGGACGGACGGCGCGAAAGCGCGCTGACACCGGATCAGGGCGGGGAGAGCGGTAGCAGCCGGGCCCGGCCGGAGCCGAGCAGGGCGAGCGGGTCGAGGTAGCGGTCACCGCGGACCAGGCCCCAGTGCAGGCAGTCGACCGGGCAGTGGCCCGCGTCGCCGGTCACCACCCCGACCGGGTCGCCCGCCGCGACGGCGGTGCCGACCGGTACGGAGGCCGCCACCGGCAGGTAGGTGGTCCGCAGCGGGGGAGCGCCCGCCCCGGGGTGGGTCACCACGACCACCGGGCGCCCGCCCACCTGCCCGGCGAAGGTCACCACTCCGGGCGCCGCCGCCCGCACCACCGTGCCCGGTGCGGCCACCAGGTCCACCCCCCGGTGCCCGGCGGTCCAGCGGGTCGGGGGCGGGTCGAAGCGTCGCAGCAGCCCCGACCGGTCGCCCACCGGCCACACCCGTCCCGGCCCGGGCCCGACCGCGCGCGGCCGTCCGGCCGGGAACCCCGCCGCCGTCGCGGGAGAGCGCGCCGCGACCGGCCGCAGGAGCGCAGCCGCCCCCGCCGCCGGCACGGCCCCGCCGAGTGCCGCCGGCACCAGCACCGACAGCAGTACCGCCGCCCGCAGCGGCGCACGCGCCACCCGCTGCCGGGCCCAGGTCCCCGCGCGCCGCACCGCACGGCACCGCGCCGCGCCGCACCACCCCGCCCACCCCCGACGTACCCGATGCCCCCGACGTACCCGCCCCACTCCGCGCACCTCCCTACCGCCTCCCGAACCGGCAGTCTCCCGAACCGGCCGCCTCCCGAACCGGCCGACCGGAGCCGGCCGACCGGAACCGGCCGATCCCGCACCCCCGGACGCCCCGCGGAGCCGGTGGCCCCGGCGGGAAGCGTTCACCGGTGCCGTCCGCCAGGGTGGGGCCGGCGGCGGCCGTCGCGCGTGTCGGTTCCACGGGCTGTGGACAGACCGGGGGCTGTGGACAACCGCCGTCCCCCGCAGGGGTGAACGGTCGGCGGTAGGCCGTCCGGGACGGTGCCGAACAGGCCATCGGGGACGCGGGGAGTCGCCCGTCGCTCGGGGCTTCCCGTACACTTCACACGCGACCCGGTCTGCCGGGTCGACTTCGCACGCCCCGCCACCGGCGGTCCGCCCCCTCGGGGGAGCGGTCGTCACGGTGCGAGTGCCGCTCGGTCCGCCGAGCCTGCCGAGGCCGCAAGCCTCGTACAGGCCGAGCGGCTTGGCACGTCGGGGCGTCAGGCGTGACGGTCGCCCGACCGGCACGGACAAAACCGAGTACCCCGGCACCCCACAGGATGCAACTGCCTCACGGCGCGCCGGGCAACACACGAGGAGTACGGCACATGGCCGTCGTCACGATGCGGGAGCTGCTGGAGAGCGGCGTCCACTTCGGTCACCAGACCCGTCGTTGGAACCCGAAGATGAAGCGCTTCATCTTCACGGAGCGCAACGGCATCTACATCATCGACCTCCTGCAGTCGCTGAACTACATCGACCGCGCCTTCGAGTTCGTCAAGGAGACCGTTGCCCACGGCGGCAGCGTCCTCTTCGTCGGCACCAAGAAGCAGGCCCAGGAGGCCATCGCCGAGCAGGCGACCCGCGTGGGCATGCCGTACGTCAACCAGCGCTGGCTGGGTGGCATGCTGACCAACTTCTCGACCGTCTACAAGCGCCTGCAGCGCCTCAAGGAGCTCGGCGAGATCGACTTCACGGACGTGGCCGGCTCCGGCCTCACCAAGAAGGAGCTCCTGGTCCTCCAGCGCGAGTACGACAAGCTGGAGAAGACCCTCGGCGGTATCCGCGACATGCAGCGCGTGCCCAGCGCCGTCTGGATCGTGGACACCAAGAAGGAGCACATCGCGGTCGGTGAGGCCCGGAAGCTCAACATCCCGGTCGTCGCGATCCTCGACACCAACTGCGACCCGGACGAGGTCGACTACAAGATCCCGGGCAACGACGACGCCATCCGCTCCGTCACCCTGCTGACCCGCGTGATCGCCGACGCCGTCGCCGAGGGCCTGAAGTCCCGCGCCGGTGTCGCCAAGGGCGACGCCAAGGCCGAGCCGGGCGCCGACCAGCCGCTGGCCGCCTGGGAGAAGGAGATCCTCGAAGGCGAGAAGGCCGCCGAGGCCCCCGCTGCCGAGGTTCCCGCCGCCGAGGCCGCCACCGAGGCTCCGGCCGAGGCCGCCGCCGAGGCTGTCGAGGCTCCGGCCGCCGAGGCCGAGCAGGCCTGACGCACCACCAGGGCGAGGGGCACCGGCCGGGCTGAGCCGGTGGGTGCCCCTCTCTCCCGTGCCGGGGGTCCGCACCCCGGACCCCGGCACTTTCCCACGCAGACACGCGAGACGTGAGAAGAGATCACAACCATGGCGAACTTCACCGCCGCGGACGTCAAGAAGCTCCGTGAGCTCACCGGCGCCGGCATGATGGACTGCAAGAAGGCCCTGGACGAGGCCGAGGGCGACGTCCAGAAGGCCGTCGAGCTCCTGCGCATCAAGGGCCAGAAGGGCGTTGCCAAGCGCGAGGGCCGCGACGCCTCCAACGGCGCCGTCGCCGCGCTGATCGCCGAGGACAAGAAGTCCGGTGTCCTGGTCGAGCTGAACTGCGAGACCGACTTCGTCGCCAAGGGCGGCAAGTTCGTCGAGGTCGCCGACGCGATCGCCGCCCACGTGGCCGCCACCTCCCCGGCCGACCTGGACGCCGCCCTGGCCTCCGAGATCAACCCGGGCCAGACCGTCCAGCAGTTCGTGGACGAGGCCAACGCGACCCTCGGCGAGAAGATCGTGTTCCGCCGCTTCGCGCAGTTCGACAACGACGGCTTCGTCGGCGTCTACATGCACAAGTCGGACCCGGACCTGCCGCCGACCATCGGTGTCCTCGTCGAGCTCGACCAGGAGAACGCCGAGACCGCCAAGGACGTCGCGCAGCACATCGCCGCCTTCGCGCCGAAGTACCTCTCCCGCGAGGAGATCCCGGCCGAGGAGCTGGAGAACGAGCGCCGCGTCGCCGAGGCCACCGCCCGCGAGGAGGGCAAGCCCGAGGCCGCCCTGCCGAAGATCGTCGAGGGTCGGGTCACCGGCTTCGTCAAGGAGAACGCCGTCCTGGAGCAGGCGTTCGCCAAGGACAACAAGAAGTCCGTCGCCAAGGTCCTCGACGAGGCCGGCGTCACCCTCAAGCGCTTCGTCCGCTTCCGCGTCGGCGCCTGAGACCCGTTCCCGCGGTCCGTCCCGCCCCTGCCGGCCCGTGCCGGACATAAAGTAGGAGGACCGCACCCGTCCGCGAGGACGGAGGAGCGCGCCGGCCGAGCCCCCAGCACCCCGGGGGCGGTGTCGGCACCATGAACGACGAGGAGGCCATTGCCGTGCAGGAGACCGTACCGGTTCCCGCGGCAGTGGCCTCCTCTCGTGTACACGGCGCCGGGTCCGCACACCCGGCACCGTGACCAGCACTTTGCAGATCTGCTGACCAGCAGGCGGAGAAGGAGAAAGTCCATGCAGGAGACGCAGGAGACCGCGCCGGGCGGTGCACGCCGCCGGGTACTGCTCAAGCTGTCCGGCGAGGCGTTCGCCGGCGGAGGCGGCCTCGGCGTCGACCCGGACGTGGTGCACGCCATCGCCCGCGAGATCGCCACGGTGGTCCGGGCCGGGACTGAGGTCGCCATCGTCATCGGCGGCGGCAACTTCTTCCGCGGCGCCGAGCTCCAGCAGCGCGGCATGGACCGGGCCCGCTCCGACTACATGGGCATGCTCGGCACGGTGATGAACTGCCTCGCGCTCCAGGACTTCCTGATCAAGGAGGGCATGGAGACCCGGGTGCAGACCGCCATCACCATGGGCCAGGTCGCCGAGCCGTACCTGCCGCTGCGCGCCATCCGGCACCTGGAGAAGGGCCGCGTGGTGATCTTCGGTGCCGGGATGGGCATGCCGTACTTCTCCACCGACACCACCGCCGTGCAGCGCGCCCTGGAGATCCACGCCGACGTCCTGCTGATGGGCAAGAACGGCGTGGACGGCGTCTACGACGCCGACCCGCGCACCAACCCCGCCGCGGTCCGGTTCGACGCGCTGGACTACACCGAGGTGATCTCCCGCGACCTCAAGGTCGCCGACCTCACCGCGATCACCCTGTGCAAGGACAACGGGCTGCCGATCCTGGTCTTCGAGCTGCTCGCCGAGGGCAATATCGCCCGTGCGGTCAAGGGTGAGAAGATCGGCACACTCATCAGCGAGGATTCCGCCCGGGCCTAGGCGTCGGGGCTCCGAGCAGCAACAGCCGTCCGGGGCACCGGGACGGGACAACAGCAGATGAACCGGACAGGGAGCAGACAGTGATCGATGAGACCCTCCTCGAAGCCGAGGAGAAGATGGAGAAGGCCGTGGGCGTCGCCAAGGACGACCTCGCCGCCATCCGCACCGGGCGCGCGCACCCGGCGATGTTCGCCAAGATCGTCGCGGAGTACTACGGTGCCCTGACGCCGATCAACCAGCTGGCCTCGTTCTCCGTGCCGGAGCCGCGGATGGCCATGGTCACCCCGTTCGACAAGACCGCGCTGAAGGCCATCGAGACCGCGATCCGCGACTCGGACCTGGGCGTCAACCCGTCGAACGACGGCTCCGTCATCCGGGTGGTGCTCCCGCAGCTCACCGAGGAGCGCCGCCGCGAGTACATCAAGCAGGCCCGCGGCAAGGGCGAGGACGCCAAGGTCTCGGTCCGCTCGATCCGCCGCAAGGCCAAGGACGCGATCGACAAGCTGGTCAAGGACAAGGAGATCGGCGAGGACGACGGCCGCCGCGGCGAGAAGGAGCTCGACGACCTGACCGCCAAGTTCGTGGCGCAGGTCGACGAGCTGCTCAAGCACAAGGAAGCCGAGCTGCTGGAGGTCTGACCCGGACCCAGCCCGCAGCGCCCCGGACCGGCGGTTCGACCGCCCGGCCCGGGGCGCGGTTCCACCCGGGCCCGAACCCGCTCCGACCGGGACGGCACCGGCGGCCCGACCCGGCCGACACCAAACGGGTCACGCGCGGCGGCCCCCGGCATGGCGAGGGGGCGGCGCGGCACAGACTCAGTTCATGCCCCCCGCCCAGGAGAGCCCCGTGGCCCAGACCGACCAGCAGCCCCGCAAGCCGCGCGGCGGCCGCAACCTGCCCGCCGCGATAGGCGTGGGCGTCGGACTCGGGGCGGTCATCGCGGCCTCGCTGTTCGTGGTCAAGGCGGTCTTCATGGTGGTCGTCGCGGCCGCCGTGGCCGTCGGCATCTGGGAGCTCACCAGCCGGCTGGCCGAGCGCAAGGACGTCCGCGTCCCGCAGGTCCCGCTGCTGATCGGCGGCGTCGGCATGGTGGTCACCGGCTACTTCGAGGGCGGCCAGTGGGCCGCCGCGATCCTCGCGGTGACCGGCCTGGCGATGATGGTCGCCCGGATGGCGACCCCGCCGGAAAACTACCTGCGCGACATAACGGCCGGCGTCTTCACCGCCTTCTACGTGCCGTTCCTGGCCACCTTCGTCGCGCTGATCCTGGCCGCGCACGACGGCGCCTGGCGGATCCTGCTGTTCCTGGTGGTCACCGTCTGCTCCGACACCGGCGCGTACGCCGTGGGCTACAAGTTCGGCCGCAACAAGCTCGCGCCGACCATCAGCCCCGGCAAGACCCGCGAGGGCCTGGCCGGCGGCATCGGCCTGTCGATGATCGCGGGCGCGCTGCTGATGGAGTACCTGATCGACGGCGGCAGTTGGTGGCAGGGCCTGATCCTGGGCGGCTGCGCCGCCGTCACCGCGACCCTGGGCGACCTCGCCGAGTCGATGATCAAGCGTGACCTCGGCATCAAGGACATGGGCACCCTGCTCCCCGGCCACGGCGGCATCATGGACCGGCTGGACTCCCTGCTGCCCACCGCCCCGGTGGTCTGGCTGCTGCTCGCGGTCTTCGTCGGCAGCTGAGCACCGGACGAGTCGGTTCGGACGGCCCCCGTGACGCCACCGCGTCCGGGGGCCGTCCGCGTCACCGGGGGGCGGGCCGCCGACGGGGCCGGGAGCAGCGCTTCCGCAGGTCCTGGAGGCAGGACGGGGCCCACCCGAGGAGCAGACCGGCGGCCAGCGGCAGCACGGCGAACGCCGCGAGCCCCATTCCGGCGGGCACCCCCTTCGAGATCGCGACGCCGATGTCGTCGATCGGCCCGGTGAGGCAGACCGCCTCCACGATGAGGAGGAGCGCGGCGGCGTCCACCGCGAGGAGCGAGGGCAGCCACGCCCCACGGTGCCCGAGGTGGGCGCCGAACAGGAGGCTGCCGCCGCCGCCCAGCAGGATCGCGCCCCAGAGGAGCGGGGACCCGGCGAAAGCGAGGACCGCGAGCCAGGGGGTGAGCGTCGTGCAGACGGCCCAGGCCACGGAGCACCGCCAGAGGTGCGCCGGGTGGCCCGCCCGCGCTCTCGCTCCGGTCGCCTGCTCCTCGTCGTCCGACATCGGGACCCCTGTCCTCTTCGGCGGACGGAGCGCCCGTCCCTCGCCGGAGATGATCGTCCCAGATGATTTGAACGTGTTCAACTCCATGGGCCGCCCAGGGGACGCGGACCGGTTCCCCGGATCTGAGACACTGGACGGACCATGCCTAAGCCCGGAGAACTGACCTTTGTCGCGCCGCGTGGCGCCAAGCCCCCGCGACACCTCGCCGACCTCAGCCCTGCCGAGCGCAAGGAGGCCGTCGCCGAGCTGGGCGAACAGCCGTTCCGCGCGAAGCAGCTGTCGAACCACTACTTCGGGCGGATGTCCGCGGACCCGGAGACCTGGACGGACATTCCGGCGGCGAGCCGGACGAAGCTGACCGAGGCGCTGCTGCCCGAGCTGATGTCCGTGGTGCGGCACGTGTCCTGCGACGACGACGCCACCCGCAAGACGCTGTGGAAGCTGTTCGACGGCACGCTGGTCGAGTCGGTGCTGATGCGCTACCCGGACCGCGTCACGATGTGCATCAGCTCGCAGGCCGGCTGCGGCATGAACTGCCCGTTCTGCGCGACCGGGCAGGCGGGGCTGACCCGCAACCTGTCCACCGGGGAGATCGTCGAGCAGATCGCGTCCGGCATGCGCGACCTGAAGTCCGGGGCCGTCCCCGGCGGCGAGGCCCGGCTGTCGAACGTGGTGTTCATGGGCATGGGCGAGCCGCTGGCCAACTACAACCGGGTGCTGTCGGCGATCCGCCGCCTCACCGACCCGGCGCCGGACGGCTTCGGCCTCTCCCAGCGCGGCATCACCGTCTCCACCGTCGGCCTGGTCCCGGCCATGCACCGTTTCGCGGACGAGGGCCTGAGCTGCCGCCTCGCGCTGTCGCTGCACGCGCCGGACGACGAACTGCGCGACGAGCTGGTGCCGGTCAACACCCGCTGGAAGGTCGACGAGGTGCTGGACGCCGCGTGGAACTACGCGGAGAAGTCCGGCCGCCGGGTGTCCATCGAGTACGCGCTGATCAAGGACATCAACGACCAGGCGTGGCGCGCGGACCTGCTCGGCCGGCTGATCAAGAACCGCCGGGTGCACGTGAACCTGATCCCGCTCAACCCGACACCGGGCTCGAAGTGGACGGCCTCCCGCCCGGAGGACGAGCGCGAGTTCGTCCGCCGCCTGCAGGCGCACGGCGTGCCCACCACCGTCCGCGACACCCGCGGCCAGGAGATCGACGGCGCCTGCGGGCAGCTGGCCGCCGCGGGCTGAGTGCTGCGGGAACGACCGGGGCCCGGGGAGGACGCGTCCTCCCCGGGCCCCGTCGCGTCGCCCGCCGTTACAGCAGCGGGCAGAGCAGCACGGTCAGCCCGCCGGTCAGCAGCAGCACGCCGCCCGCGGCGAGCGCGCGCAGGGCGGCCGTGCCGGCGAGCAGGCCGGGCGGGGTGCCGAGGCGGTCGAGCGCGTCGAGGGCCGGGCGGCGGTCGGCGCGCAGTTCGTGCAGCCGGGCGGCGAGGGCCGCGACCGCGCAGGCGAGGACGAGGGCGCCCTCGACCAGGGTGAGGACGGGCACCTCGGTGTCGGTCCGGGCCCAGTTCCGCCAGGCGACCAGCAGCAGTGCGAGGAGTGCGGTGAGGACGGCCAGCGGGGTGCCGAGGCCGCGGGCCCGGGCGGTGAGGCCGCGACCGGCCAGCAGGCGCAGCGGTTCGGGCCGGCGCAGCGCGAGCAGCCGTCCGGCGAGGGCCAGCAGCGGGCCGGTCCACAGGCCGAGGGCGACGGCGGTGAGCGCCCAGCCGACGAGCAGCGCGGGGCTGGTGGCGGGGAGCCCGCCGGGGAGGGCGAGGGTGCGTTCGGCGTCGGTCGCGTCGGGGCGCAGCCCGTAGAGCTCCAGGCCGAGCCCGGCGATCAGCACCGGCACGGGCAGCAGCAGCCGCAGCGGGGCGTACCGGGCGCGGGCGGGCTCGGCGGGCCGGCCCGGGAGGCTCTCCGGGAAGCGGATCGCGCAGGCCGCGGAGACGCCGGCGACCAGCGGGAGGACCGCGAGCAGGGCGACCGGGGCGGCGGGGGGCAGCGGGACGCCCATGCCGATGTCGGGGGCGAGCGAGGGCCCGGCGATGTCGTTGCGCAGGATCAGGAACAGCAGCAGGGTGAACGCGGAGCCGAGCGCGCAGGCGAGCGCGATCTCACCGGCCACCAGCAGCCGGATCCGGGCCGGGCCGGCGCCGGCGGCGGTGAGGCCGGTGATCCGCTCGGGGTGCTGGGCCGGGACGGCGCGGGCCGCCGCGGCGGCGAACCAGGCGACGGCGGCCAGCGGCGGCAGGCACCAGAGCAGCCGTTCGAGGTTGCCCCCGGTGCCGTTCAGCGCGCGGCCCAGGGCGCGCAGCAGGAGGGCGGCGACCACGGCGGCGGCGGTCGCGGTGAGCAGCCAGCGGGCGAGGTCGAGGGCGCGGTAGCCGCGGGCGAGTCTGAGGTAGTACACGGCGGCCTCTCAGTGCCCGGTGGCGGCGACGGGCTCGGCGGATTCGGCGGGCTCGCCGGTCGCGAGCAGGCCGTCGACCAGCTGCACGGTGCGGTCGGCGTGCCGGGCGAGCGCCGGGTCGTGGGTGGCCAGGACGAGGGTCAGCCGGTGGGAGCGGGCGGCGCTGGTCAGTATCCGCATGACCTGCTCGCGGGCGTCGTGGTGCAGCGGGGCGGTGGGGTCGTCGGCGAAGACCACCGGCGGCTGGGGGGCCAGGGCGCGGGCGACCGCGATCCGCTGGCGGAGGTCCTGCCGCAGGTCGGCGGGCCGCAGCTTGGCGCACTCGGCGACGTCGAGGCGCTCCAGCCACTCGCCGGCGGCCCGGTACGCGGCCCGGTGGCCGGCGCCGGCCAGCAGCAGCGGGAGGGCGACGTTCTCCCGGGCCGTCAGCTCCGGCACCAGGTGCGGTTCGGGGCCGACGTAGCCGAAGCGCTCGCGGCGGAGCTTCTCGCGCCCGGCCCGGCCCAGGGTGTGCACGGGGGCGCCGTGGAACAGGAGTTCGCCCTCGTCGACCGGGAGCTGCGCGGACAGGCAGCCGAGCAGGGTGGACTTGCCGGAGCCGCGCGGGCCGGTGACGGCGAGCATCTCGCCCTCGCGGACGCCCAGCGAGACGCCGCGCAGGGCGGGTGTGCCGTGGTGGGACTTGACGATCCCTCGGGCCCAGAGCACGTCGTTGTCGGGCGGGGCCGCTGACATGAGATCCATCCAGGTGCCGACGGGGATATGACAGTCGTCAGATTAGAACGATCGGGCGGTGGCGCGGGCGCGCCGCACTGCTCCGATCAGGACGAACCACCGCGAAAACGGCGTGTCGGACGGCAGATTCACCCCGCCGGCGGCCGGGTGCGCCGAAGGGCGGTCCCGGCGGTGAGGTGCCGGGGCCGCCCTTCGGTGGAGGGTGGGGAAGGAGGATCAGATCTTCTGCCACGCGTCGGAGAGGCTGGTCCGCAGGATCTGCTCGATCTCGTCGAAGGTCGACTGGTCGGAGATCAGCGGCGGGGCCAGCTGGACGACCGGGTCGCCGCGGTCGTCGGCGCGGCAGTACAGGCCGTTGTCGAACAGGGCCTTGGACAGGAAGCCGTACAGGACGCGCTCGACCTCGTCGTCGTTGAACGACTCCTTGGTGACCTTGTCCTTGACGAGCTCGATGCCGTAGAAGTACCCGTTGCCGCGGACGTCGCCGACGATCGGCAGGTCGCGCAGCTTGTTCAGGGTGGCCAGGAACTTCGACTCGTTGTCGAGGACGTGCTGGTTCAGGCCCTCGCGCTCGAAGATGTCGAGGTTGGCCAGCGCCACCGCGGAGGAGACCGGGTGGCCGCCGAAGGTGTAGCCGTGCAGGAAGGTGTTGTCGCCCTTGTAGAACGGCTCGGCGATGCGGTCCGAGATGATCGTGGCGCCGATCGGGGAGTAGCCCGAGGTCATGCCCTTGGCGCAGGTGATCATGTCCGGCACGTAGCCGAACTTGTCGGCGCCGAACATGGTGCCGAGGCGGCCGAAGGCGCAGATGACCTCGTCCGAGACCAGCAGCACGTCGTGGCGGTCGCAGATCTCGCGCAGGCGCTGGAAGTACCCGGGCGGCGGCGGGAAGCAGCCGCCGGCGTTCTGCACCGGCTCGACGAAGACGGCGGCGACGGTCTCGGGGCCCTCGAAGAGGATGGCCTGCTCGATCTCGTCGGCGGCCCAGCGGCCGTACGCCTCCGGGTCGACGGTGCCGTCGGGACCGGCCAGGAACGCCGGGGCGCGGTAGATGTTGGTGTTCGGGGCCTTGTGGGTGCCCGGCACCAGCGGCTCGAACGGGGCCTTCAGGCCCGGCAGGCCGGTGATCGACAGCGCGCCCTGCGGGGTGCCGTGGTAGGCGACGGCGCGGGAGATGACCTTGTACTTGGTCGGCTTGCCGGTCAGCTTGAAGTACTGCTTGGCCAGCTTCCACGCGGTCTCGACGGCTTCGCCGCCACCGGTGGAGAAGAACACCTTGTTCAGGTCGCCCGGGGCGTAGTTCGCCAGGCGCTCCGCCAGCTCGACGGCCTTGGGGTGGGCGTAGCTCCACACCGGGAAGAAGGCCAGTTCCTTGGCCTGCTTGGCGGCGGCCTCGGCGAGCTCCTCGCGGCCGTGGCCCGCCTGCACCACGAACAGGCCGGCCAGGCCGTCGAGGTACTTGCGGCCCTTGTCGTCCCAGACGTAGGTGCCCTCGCCCCTGACGATCGTCGGCACGGGGGAGTTCTCGTACGACGACATGCGGGTGAAGTGCATCCACAGGTGGTCGTAGGCGGTCTTGGAAAGGTCCTTCTGGGCCGGGTCGGCTGTCATCGGGTGCCCCAGGTGTAGGTCTGTTTCCGGAGCTTCAGGTAAACGAAGCTCTCGGTGCTCCGCACGCCGGGAAGCGAGCGGATGCGCTTGTTGATCAGTTCGAGAAGGTGCTCGTCGTCCTCGCACACCAGCTCGGCGAGGAGGTCGAACGAACCCGCGGTGCACACCACGTAGTCGACCTCGTCGAAGGCGGCCAGCGCGTCGGCGACCGGTTCGATGTCGCCCTCCACGCGGATGCCCACCATCGCCTGGCGGGTGAACCCGACGGTGAGGGGGTCGGTCACGGCGACGATCTGCATCACGCCCTGGTCGAGCAGCTTCTGGACGCGCTGCCGGACGGCCGCCTCGGACAGGCCCACGGCCTTGCCGATGGCGGCGTACGGACGGCGCCCGTCCTCCTGGAGCTGCTCGATGATCGCCTTGGAGGAGGCGTCGAGGGGAACGCTGGCGTTCCGGTCGCGGTTGGCCACGCCGCCACTGTGCCTGACGGGCGGCGCAATCGCAAGCGGCCGTGCTGCTGATTTCGTCGCCGATCCGAAGATCGGGCGCGGAAAGCGTGGTGTCTGAAGCAAGCCTCTGTCGATACCGAAAGCCGAGTGGGTACCCTGGCTACGTACACGCGCGAGCCTGCACGCCGCCGATCGTGGCTTGTCGCTGACATGCCGTGGCCACCTGGACCCGGGAGTAACCTGACGCCCGGGGCTGCAACGACGCAGGCCCAGACCGAGGAGAGACCGTGAGCGAGCTTCGTACGCTGCGCAACTACATCAACGGCGAGTTCGTCGACGCGGCGGACGGCCGCACGCTCGACGTCGTCGACCCGACCACGGGCGAGGTCTACGCGACCTCCCCGCTCTCCGGCGCGGCCGACGTGGACGCCGCGATGGCCGCCGCGGCCGCCGCGTTCCCCCTCTGGCGGGACTCCACCCCCTCCACCCGGCAGAAGCTGCTGCTCAAGGTCGCCGACGCGGTCGAGGCCCGGGCCGACGAGGTCGTCGACGCCGAGGTCCGCAACACCGGCAAGCCGCGCGCGCTGACCCTCTCCGAGGAGATCGGCCCGATGGTCGACCAGCTGCGCTTCTTCGCCGGCGCCGCCCGCCTGCTGGAGGGCAAGGCCGCGGGCGAGTACATGGACGGGATGACCTCGATCGTCCGCCGCGAGCCGGTCGGCGTCTGCGCGCAGGTCGCCCCGTGGAACTACCCGATGATGATGGCGGTGTGGAAGTTCGCCCCGGCGATCGCCGCCGGCAACGCCGTGGTGCTCAAGCCCTCCGACACCACCCCCGCCTCCACCGTGCTGCTCGCCGAGATCATCGGCGGCGTGCTGAAGGACCTCGACCTGCCGGCCGGCGTCTTCAACGTGATCTGCGGCGACCGGGAGACCGGCCGCCTGATGGTCGAGCACCGCACCCCGGCGATGGCCTCCATCACCGGCTCGGTCCGGGCCGGCATGCAGGTCGCCGAGTCCGCCGCGAAGGACGTCAAGCGGGTCCACCTGGAGCTCGGCGGCAAGGCCCCGGTCGTGGTCTTCGAGGACGCCGACATCGCCGAGGCCGTCGAGGGCATCGCCATGGCCGGCTACTTCAACGCGGGCCAGGACTGCACCGCCGCCACCCGCGTCCTGGTGCACGAGTCGATCCACGACGCCTTCGTCGAGGCCCTCGCCAAGGCCGCCGCCGACACCAGGACCGGCGGCGTCGACGACGAGGACGTGCTCTACGGCCCGCTCAACAACGCCAACCAGCTCCAGCAGGTGGCCGGCTTCATCGAGCGCCTGCCCGCGCACGCCAAGGTCGAGGCCGGCGGCCACCGGGTCGGCGACAAGGGCTACTTCTGGGCGGCCACCGTGGTCTCCGGCCTGAAGCAGGACGACGAGATCATCCAGAACGAGGTCTTCGGCCCGGTCATCACCGTGCAGAAGTTCACCGACGAGGAGCAGGCCGTCGAGTACGCCAACGGCGTCGAGTACGCGCTCGCCTCCTCGGTGTGGACCAAGGACCACGCCCGCGCGATGCGGATGTCCCGCCGGCTGGACTTCGGCTGCGTGTGGATCAACACCCACATCCCGCTGGTCGCCGAGATGCCGCACGGCGGCTTCAAGAAGTCCGGTTACGGCAAGGACCTGTCGTCCTACGGGTTCGAGGACTACACCCGGATCAAGCACGTCATGACCGCGTTCTAGCGGGTCGTGACGGGTGGGCGCAGCATGACCGCGATCTGATCCGAGTCGTGCACGTCCGCCGGGGCGCGGGGAGGGTCTCCCCGCGCCCCGGCCTTCCACCCTGTCAGGGCGGCGCGCGACTCGCGTGACAGGATGAAGCTGCCCGGTGCGGGGCGCTCTCCCTACCCTGGTCGCATGAGCACTCCCACCGCTGACCCGGCAGCCGGGCGGGCCGTCAAGGCCGCCGACCGCGCGCACGTCTTCCACTCGTGGTCCGCCCAGGCACTGATCGACCCCCTCGCGGTGGCCGGTGCCGAGGGCTCCTACTTCTGGGACTACGACGGCAACCGCTACCTGGACTTCTCCTCGCAGCTGGTGAACACCAACATCGGCCACCAGCACCCGAAGGTGGTCGCCGCGATCCAGGCGAAGGCCGCGCAACTGTGCACCATCGCCCCGGGCTTCGCCGAGGAGTCGCGCAGCGAGGCCGCCCGGCTGATCGCCGAGCGCACCCCGGGCGACCTGGACAAGATCTTCTTCACCAACGGCGGCGCCGAGGCGAACGAGAACGCGATCCGGATGGCCCGGCTGCACACCGGCCGGCACAAGGTGCTCTCCACCTACCGCTCGTACCACGGCGCCACCGCCAACGCGATCGCCCTGACCGGCGACCCGCGCCGCTGGGCGAACGAGGCGGGCGTCTCGGGCATCGTGCACTTCTGGGGCCCGTACCCGTACCGCTCGAACTTCCACGCCGAGAACGAGGCCCAGGAGTGCGAGCGCGCGCTCGCGCACCTGGAGCAGACCCTCGCGTTCGAGGGCCCGGGCACCGTCGCGGCGATCATCCTGGAGACCGTGGTCGGCACCGCGGGCATCCTGGTGCCGCCGGCCGGGTACCTGGCGGGCGTGCGGGAGATCTGCGACCGCTACGGGATCGTGTTCATCCTGGACGAGGTGATGGCCGGGTTCGGCCGCACCGGCGAGTGGTTCGCCGCCGACCACTGGGGGATCACCCCCGACCTGCTGACCTTCGCCAAGGGCGTCAACTCCGGCTACCTGCCGCTGGGCGGCGTGGCGATCTCCGGCGCGATCGCGGAGACCTTCGCGCAGAAGGCGTTCCCGGGCGGCCTGACCTACTCGGGCCACCCGCTGGCCTGCGCCTCCGCGGTGGCGACGATCAACACGATGGCCGAGGAGGGCATCGTGGAGAACGCCAAGCTGATCGGCGAGAGCGTGCTCGGCCCCGGCCTGCGCGAGCTGGCCGAGCGCCACCCCTCGATCGGCGAGGTGCGCGGCCTGGGCGTGTTCTGGGCGCTGGACCTGGTGAAGGACCGGGAGACCCGCGAGCCGCTGGTGCCGTACAACGCGGCCGGCGCCGACAACGCGCCGATGGCGCAGCTCGCGGCGGCCTGCAAGCAGCGCGGCCTGTGGCCGTTCACCAACATGAACCGCTTCCACGTGGTGCCGCCGTGCAACGTCAGCGCGGAGGAGGCCAAGGCCGGCCTGGCGGTGCTGGACGAGGTGCTCACCCTCACCGACGCCCACACCGTCTGACCCCGCGTCGGCAGCGCAGGCCCCGGACCGCCGTCCGGGGCCTGCGGCGTTCCCGGGAGCCGCCGGCCCACCCGGCCGGGATCTGTACGATGACCGGCTGAATCCTGGTACGAAGGTGGGGACGCCATGGGGGAACGGGTTTTTCACGTCCGGTCAGGACGGCGGGAGGGACCCGCGGCGGTCCGCGCCCGCGCCGGGGAGGCGACCCGATGAGCCACCCCCCGTACGGCGCACCGCAGTTCCAGGGCGCCCTCCCGCACGGCGGCGAGCACCTGCCCGAGGTGGCCCACCTGCCGGTCCCCGGCGAACGGGTGCACGGCATCGTGGACGCCGACCTGTCCGACCTGATCCGCCGGCCCCCGCGCCGCTACCGCAAGGAGCGCTTCGGCCGGACCGCCGACGCCGGGATCGGCTGCCTCTCCCTGGTGTTCGACTTCGGCGAGTTCGTCTCCGACCTGCTGGAGGACTGCACCTGGGGCCTGATCCGCACCTTCCGCCGGCTCCTCCGCGGCCGCGGCCTCACCCGCGGCTGGGAGAGCCAGGCCGGAGGGTTCGCCCGCGCGGTGCGCGCCGCCGACAACGACCACGAGAACGACGACGTGCTGCTGGTCTTCACCGACCGGCGGATCCTGCTCGCCGGCAGCGGCACCAACACCCCCGGCCGCACCCTCGCCGACCGCCGCGGCGCGCGGGTGCTCGGCGAACTGCCCCACGCCCACCTGGTCCGGGTCGAACCCCGGCACACCTGGATCTCCTCGCGCGTCGACCTGCACTTCGCGGACGGCTCGCTGGCCGCGCTGGAGGTCTACCCGAAGGAGCTCGCCGCGCTGGTCGCCCTCGGCCCGCGCTGACCCGCCGCCCGGACGCGCCGCCGACCCCGGGTCAGCGGCGCACCGCGTCCAGCGCCAGCAGCGCCACGTGCAGCGACAGGCAGGACTCCACCTGGTCGAGGTCCACGCCCAGGATCCGCTCCACCTTGTGCAGCCGGTCGTAGAAGGACGGACGCGACAGGTGCGCGGCGTCCGCCGCCGCCGACTTGTTGCGGCCCTGCTCCAGGTAGATCCGCAGCATCTGCACCAACTGCCCGCCGTGCTCCGCGTCGTACGCCAGCAGCGGCCCCAACTCCCGCTCCACGTAAGTCTGCAGGCGTTCGTCGTCGCGCAGCAGGTGCAGCAGGCCGCGCAGCCGGACGTCCGGCAGGCGGTAGTACGCGGCCCGGCCGCCCGGCGCGTCGTGCAGCGCCGCGTCCGCGACCTGGGTGGCCTCCAGCAGGGTGCGCCGGGCGTCCCGGACCGAACCCACCGAGGAACCCACCGCCACCACCGGCCCGTCCGCCGAACCGTCCCGGCCCGCCTCCGCCGACAGCCGGCGCAGCGCCGCCGCGAACGACTCCAGCGAGGCGTGCTCGTCCTGCTGCGAACCGAGCGCCACCAGCAGGCCCACCCCCTCGTCGTCCAGCGCGCCCACCAGCGCCGACAGCCGCGAGGTGCGGATCGCGGTCGCCGCCAGCTCGGTGAAGTCCCGCAGCCGGGCCTGCGCCTCCAGCGCCGCCGGCAGCGGACCCTGCCGCTGCCGCAGCACCACGCCCACCAGCCGGCGGCCCTCCAGCGGCACGCCCAGCGCCTGCGCCCGCAGCGACACCTCGGAGACCGTCAGCGCGTGCGTCAGGATGCCCGACAGCAGGGTGCGGTGGGTCTGCCGCTCCAGCGACTCCCGGTCGCGCACCACCAGCCGGTTCAGCGCCAGCGTCGCCGCGCCGCGCTCCAGCAGCATCGCGTGCGGGTGCGGCACGTCCCGGGGGAGCGGCACCGGCTCGTCCACCAGCACCAGCCGCCCCCAGTCCTGGCCGCGCGCGCCCACCGTGGTCACCAGCCAGCCCGAACGCGGGTCGTAGCCGGTGCGGCCCGGCGGGTGGACGCCGCGCGAACGGTGCTCCCAGTTCTCCAGCAGCTCCTGCTCGCCGCGCCCCGCCGGGTCGTGCGCCAGCACCTGGTGCGCCAGGTTCTCCAGCACCACCGGCGCGCCCGCCATCCGGGCCACCTGCCGCACCACCTCGGCGGGCTCCGCCCCCTCCGTCGCCAGCTCGTTGAACACCTGGTGCACCGCCTCCGACACCCGCAACTGCTCCAGCTGCGCGTTCACCACCAGCGCGTGCACCGCCTCGGTCACCGCGACGAACCTCAGCTCCCGGCGCAGCACCACCAGCGGCAGGCCGTGCCGCTCCGCCGCCGCCACCAGCGCCCGCGGCAGCGAGTCGAAGTACCGGCGGCCGAACTCGATCACCAGCCCCGCCACCCCGACCTCGGCCAGCTCCCGCACGTACCGGGCCAGCCCGTCCCGGTCCTCCGGCAGCGCGATGCCGGTCGACAGCACCAGCTCGCCGCCGCGCAGCACCCCCGCCACGTCCGGCAGCTCGCTCACGTGCACCCAGCGCACCGGGCGCTCCAGCGCCCCCGCCCCGGCCACCACCTGGGGCAGACCGCGCCGCATCACGTCGAGGTCGAGCACGCGGGCGACGGTGGGGAGCATCGCGGGTACCTCCGGGGGGTTCTCAGGGTGTCAGGTCAATCATGCTCGACGGCGACGCCCTGTCACCCACGGGCGACCTTGCAGCGTGTAAGGCCCTTCGGTCGGCCCGTTGCTGAGTGACGCTTGCCCCGGGCACCCGAACCGAGGCATCGTCGGCCGGGTCGAGTAGGCAATGGAGGCAACTCATGGACCTGACCAGCTTCAACGACGGCGCGCAGCACATCGCGGGCCGCCCGACCCGGGGCTCCGGCGGTGAACCCTTCGCCGTGGTCAACCCCGCGAACGGCGCCACCGTCCAGCAGGTCGAGCTCGCCACCACCGCCGATGTCGACACCGCCGTCGCCGCCGCCCGCGCCGCCCTCCCCGAGTGGTCCGGCGCCACCCCCGGCGCCCGTTCCGAGGCGCTGAACCGGCTCGCCGGCATCCTCGCCGAGCACGCCGGGGACTTCGCCCGGGTGGAGACCGCGCAGACCGGCAAGCCGATCAAGCTCTCCACCGAGTTCGACGTCCCCGGCACCGTCGACAACACCGCGTTCTTCGCCGGCGCCGCCCGCAACCTGGAGGGCAAGGCGGCCGGCGAGTACAGCGGCGACCACACCTCGTACGTGCGCCGCGAGGCCGTCGGAGTGGTCGGCAGCATCGCGCCCTGGAACTACCCGCTGCAGATGGCCGCCTGGAAGATCCTCCCGGCGATCGCCGCGGGCAACACCATCGTCCTCAAGCCCGCCGAGATCACCCCGCTGACCTCGCTGATGTTCGCCCGCGCCTGCACCGCCGCGGGCATCCCCGACGGCGTCGTCAACGTCGTCACCGGCGCCGGACGCACCGCCGGCGAGCACCTGATCGGCCACCCCGACGTCGCGATGGTGTCCTTCACCGGCTCCACCGCCGTCGGCAAGCGGGTCGCCGAGATCGCCACCGCCACCGTCAAGCGCACCCACCTCGAACTCGGCGGCAAGGCCCCCTTCGTGGTCTTCGACGACGCCGACCTCGACGCCGCCGTGCACGGCGCCGTCGCCGCCTCCCTGATCAACAGCGGCCAGGACTGCACCGCCGCCACCCGCGCCTACGTCCAGCGCCCGCTGTACGACGCCTTCGTGGCCGGCGTCGCCGAGCTGTACCGGGGCATCCGGCTCGGCGACCCGCTGAACCCGCAGACCGACATGGGCCCGCTGGTCTCCTTCACCCACCGCGACCGCGTCGCCGGCTTCGTCGAGCGCGCCCGCTCCTACGCCACCGTCGTCACCGGCGGCGCCGCCACCGGCAAGGGCCACGACGGCACCGACCTCTCGCTCGGCGCCTACCACCGCCCCACCCTGATCACCGACGCCACCCAGGACAGCGAGGTCGTCCAGGGCGAGATCTTCGGCCCCGTGCTCGTCGTGCTGCCCTTCGACGGCGACGAGGAGGGCCTGCGCCTCGCCAACGACACCCCCTACGGCCTGGCCGCCTCCGCCTGGACCCGCGACGTCCACCGCTCGCTGCGCGCCACCCGCGAGATCGCGGCCGGCTGCGTCTGGGTGAACGACCACATCCCGATCATCAGCGAGATGCCGCACGGCGGTTACAAGGCGTCCGGCTACGGCAAGGACATGTCGCAGTACTCGCTCGACGAGTACACCCAGGTCAAGCACGTCATGTTCGACACCACCGCCGTCGCCCGCAAGGACTGGCACCGCACGATCTTCGGCGACCGCTGACCGCAGCCGCCGACCGCGACCGCGGCCCCGCGGGGACCCCCCGGGCCCGCCCGCGATCCCGTGTAAGAGAACCCCGGTACCCCGCTCTCCCGGATGACGACAGCAGGCACCCGCCCGCCGCCCGCCACCCGGGAGAGACGAGGAACCGCACGTGAGCACCACCCGCCACCCCAGCGCCCTGCACTGGCTGGCCGCCGCCGCCCCCGACCCCGACGCCTGCCGCACCGCCTGGGAACGCACCCGCTTCGGCCTCGCCCTGCTCCCCGCCGGCCGCCGCTGGGACGTCCTGCACGCCCCCGGCCCGCTCGGCCGCCCCGCCGCCGCCCTGCTCGACCGGATCGGCGGCGGACCCGTCCTGGAGGACCCCGACGGCGACACCGTCGGCTTCCTCGTCCCCGTCGGCACCGCCGCACGCTGGACCGGCACCGGCATCCGCGCCTCCGGCGACGGCACCTGGATCGCCGTCCCGCACCCCACCCGCCCCACCCGCGGCCCGCACTGGCTGATCCCCCCGCACCCCAGCGGACGGCTCGTCGACCCGCGCGCCCTCGAACTCGCCCTGCACGACGCCGCCGCGCACCTGCGCAGGCCGCACCAGGGCTGAAGGGGAGCGGACGGGACAGACTGTCGCCATGGACGACACCAGTACCGCCACCGCCGACACTGCCGTCGACCCCGCCGCCGGGCGCGCTGCCGGGCTCACCGCCGACCGGGAGGCCGATCGTGCCGCCGACCGGGACGCTGAACGGGACGCGGAACGGGACGTCGACCGCGAGGCCGACCGGGCCCGGGCCGTACTGCTCGCCGACGCCCAGTCGTACTGCCTGGCGCACGCCCTCGCCCTGGCCGGCCCCGACGCGCTGCGCCTGTACGGACTGGCCGCTCCCGTCCGCGGCACCGACCTGCTGCTGGTCAGCGCCGGCGGCCCCCCGCTCGCCGACCTCGCCGCCGGGCTCGCCGAAACCCTGCGCGCCGCCGGACACCACGTCCAGGAACCGCCCGGCAGCGCGCGCCGGTGCCAGCTCACCGCCACCGCGAGCGAACCGCCCCTCGACGGTGCGGCGGCCCCGGCGCACCCCGGCGTCGAACTGCGCCGCGAACCGCTGCACCACCTGCCGACCCTCCCGCCCGGGGCCCCCGTCCCCGTCGCCGCGCTGGACGACACCGCCGCGCTCGCCGTCCTCACCCTCTGCGAGCGCGCCCTGCCCGCCGACCTGCGCGGTCTGCACGCCCTCACCGCGCACCGCAGCGAAGGCGAACTCCTCGCCCTGACGAGCGCGTTCGACTCCGAAGCGGACTTCACCACCCGCACGCTCGCCGACCGGCTGGAGAGCGCCGCCGCCCTGCTGCAGCCCGAGACCGACGCCGCCGGTACCCGGCAGTGGGCCGAGTCCTGGGCCCAGGACCTGCGCCTCGACCTGCTGGAGACCACCGAACTCGCCGACGGCCTGCACGACCCCTACCTGGACCGCGTCGAATCGGAGTCGGAGCCCGGGTTCGAGTCCGGGTTCGAGTCCGGCGTCGAACCCGGGACCGGGGCCGGACGCGGATCGGACCCCGCCGACGACCTGTAAGGGTGAATCGCGCTTCTCCGTCAGGGTGCTCGTTGAGCGGGCCCGTCCTCCCGCGCAGACTGGAGAACGAGCGCGGGACATCCGTGGACATCGGAGGCAGAGACCTTGAGCAGCAAGCACATCACCCACTGGATCGGCGGCCAGTACGTCGCCACCGCCGGAACCGCGCCCCGCCGCGGCGACATCCACGACCCGGCCACCGGCCAGGTCACCGGCCAGGTCGACTTCGCCGAGATCGCCGAGGTCGACCAGGCGGTCGCCGCCGCCGCGCAGGCGTTCACCGGCTGGCGCAAGGCGTCCATCGCCAAGCGCACCCAGGTGCTGTTCAACTTCCGCGAGCTGTTCAACGCCCGCAAGGACGAGCTCGCCTCGATCATCGTCTCCGAGCACGGCAAGGTGCACTCCGACGCCCTCGGCGAGCTGGCCCGCGGCCAGGAGGTCGTCGAGTACGCCTGCGGCATCCCGCAGCTGATCAAGGGCGGCTTCACCGAGCAGGCGTCCACCGGCGTCGACGTCTACTCGATCCGCCAGCCGCTCGGCCCGGTCGCCATCATCTCGCCGTTCAACTTCCCGGCCATGGTGCCGATGTGGTTCTTCCCGATCGCGATCGCGGCCGGCAACACGGTCATCCTCAAGCCGTCGGAGAAGGACCCGTCCGCCGCCAACTTCATCGCCGAACTGTGGAAGGAGGCCGGCCTCCCCGACGGCGTCTTCAACGTCGTCCACGGCGACAAGGTCTCCGTCGACCGCCTCCTGGAGCACCCCGACGTCAAGTCGGTCTCCTTCGTCGGCTCCACCCCCATCGCCCGCTACGTGTACGAGACCGGCACCCGTTACGGCAAGCGCGTGCAGGCCCTCGGCGGTGCCAAGAACCACATGCTGGTGCTCCCCGACGCCGACCTCGACCTGGCCGCCGACGCCGCCATCAACGCCGGCTTCGGCGCGGCCGGCGAGCGCTGCATGGCCGTCTCCGTCCTGGTCGCCGTCGACCCGATCGGCGACGAGCTGGTCGCCAAGATCAAGGAGCGGATGGCCACCCTCAAGGTCGGCCCCGGCTGCAACGGCGACTCCGAGATGGGCCCGCTGGTCACCGGCCAGCACCGCGACAAGGTCACCTCCTACGTCGAGTCCGGCGTCGCCGACGGTGCCGAACTCGCCGTCGACGGCCGCAAGCACGCCATCGCCGCCGAGGACGCCAGCGGCGCCCCCACCACCGACGGTTTCTGGCTCGGCCCCACCCTGTTCGACCACGTCAAGCCGGGCATGTCCGTCTACAACGACGAGATCTTCGGCCCGATCCTGTCCGTCGTCCGGGTCCCCTCCTACGACGAGGGCCTGGAGCTCATCAACGCCAACCCCTACGGCAACGGCACCGCCATCTTCACCAACGACGGCGGCGCGGCCCGGCGCTTCCAGAACGAGGTGGAGGTCGGCATGGTCGGCATCAACGTGCCGATCCCCGTCCCCGTCGCCTACTACTCCTTCGGCGGCTGGAAGGCCTCGCTGTTCGGCGACAGCCACGCCTACGGCGCCGACGGCGTCCAGTTCTTCACCCGCGGCAAGGCCGTCACCCAGCGCTGGCTCGACCCCTCGCACGGCGGCATCAACCTGGGCTTCCCCACCAACAGCTGAGCAGCCCGCCCCGCCCCGGCGTGACGGAAGGCCGGCCCCCACCCGGGGCCGGCCTTCCGGCTGTCCGGCCGTTGTTTGCACCCGGCGCGGATCCGGCGTAGTGTTCACTGGTCGCTCGACAGGGAGCACCGAGCACGCGTCTGCGTGGACGGTCCCGGGGCGGCCAATCCCCTGAGAAACCAGTTCGATGATCCGTGACGGGTCGCGTTCCT
>NZ_JBSGET010000040.1:0-9252 GCF_053603035.1 Kitasatospora sp. NPDC004272
GGTCGACGGCCTCGTCCGGGAAGGAGCGGTAGGCGGCCTGCAGGCTCATCGAGGCCAGCACGTACCCGCCGAGCGGCACGTCACCGGCGGCGCGGAGGGAGGGAGTCCCGCCGCCCTCAGCGGGGGCGCCCGGCCCGAGAACGAGTGGACCGGGTGGGCGGCGGGACGCGGAGTGACGAACCCCGGGAAAGAGTCTGCGCGTTCCCGCTCACGTTCCACTAACGTCCCGCTGACGTGCGCGAACGTTCATCCTTCGGCTCCGACTTGACGGGCGGTCGAACGGCGGGGGAGGGTACGCCCGGGCGGCCCGTGAGGGCCGGCCGGGCAAGCCGGCAGGGGGAGCGGACGGGGGGAGCGATGCGGGCGCTCACCGAAGTGCGGGACGAACCGATGACGGCCGACGGGCTGGTGCTGCGCCGACCGCGCCCCGCCGACGCGGCCCTCGTGCACCGGGGCAGCCACGATCCGCTGGTGCGCGAGTTCCTGCAGGCCGTCGTCCCGCACCTGGACACCGCCGCCGCCGCGCGGTGGCTCGACGAGATCCCCCCGATGCTGTGGGAGACCGGCCGCGCCGCCTACTTCGCGCTGGAGGACGCCGCGACCGCCGAGCCCGTCGGCTGGGCCGAACTCGTCAACCTCGACCCGGAGCGGGAGTGCGCCGAGGTCGCCGTCTGGCTGCTGCCCGAACACCGCCGGCTGCGCACCGCCAAGGCCGCGCTGCGCCTGGTGTGCCGCTTCGGGTTCGAGCGGATCGGCCTGTGCCTGGTCGAGGCGTTCGCCGCCGCCGACAACATGCCCAGCCAGCTCACCGGCGCCGCGATCGGCTTCCGCCGGGCCGGCTACCGCCCGGCGCTGTTCCGCAGCTCCCGCACCCACCGGCTGCACGACGCCGTGCACGCGACACTCGTACCGGAAGACCTCTGCTGACCCACGGGGCTCCCAACTTCCCTGCAAAGAACCAGGAGTGACACCATGTCAGGAAGCGTCAGGCTGGAAGACGGCACCCGCGGCGAACTGCTGATCGACGCCGACGGCGCCTTCCGCGCCACCCGCGCCGACCGCGAGCGCACCGGCCGGGTCGACCCGGCCCTGATCCGCCGGGTCCTCGCCGGGGCCGACCAGGTCCCCGCCCCCGCGCCCGCCGACACCCCCGCCGCCGGACGGCGGCTCACCGTCCTGGGCCGGCCCGGGCAGGCCGACCGGCAGTGGACCGACGGCACCGCCGCGCCCGTCCCCGCCGACGCGACCGTGCTCGACGCGCTGCTCGCCCAGGCCCTCGGCGAAGCCGCCGACCCCGCCGCGCTGCCCGCCGCACTGGCCGCCACCGAGCCCGCCGGCGGAACCGCCCGCAGCGCCGCCGTGGTCGGCACCGTCGCGGGCCGGGCCGCGTACGCCCTGGTCGAGGCGGACGGCGCGTTCGGCCTCACCGCGCTGGACGACGCCGCCCCGCTCGGCGGCTCCGACGCCGACGCCGGGCTGGCCCCGACCGCCGTCGCGCTCGGCGAAGCGGGCGGCCGCTCGCTGTTCGCGGTCGGCAGCACCGACGGCTCGGTCCAGGTCTGGGACGCCACCACCGGCGCCGTCGCGCACGGCACCACCGGCGGCGAGGGCGCCCAGTCCGTGGCCGCGCTGGTCTGCCGGGACATCCCGGTGGCGTTCTCGGCCGGGCAGTCCGGCGACCTGCGGGCGGTCCGCGCCGACGACGGCCGGGTGCTGGGCACCCTGCCCACCGGCGGCCGCGGCGCGACCGCGCTGCGCGCCGTGCACTGCGCCGGGGTCGACCTGCTGGCCGCCGCCGCCCCCGACGGCACCGTCCGGGTCTGGGACGCGGGCACCGGCGAGCTGATGCACCTGCTGGTCGGCCACCGCGGCGAGGTGCTGGCGCTGGCCGTGCTCACCGTCGACAACCAGGCCGTGCTGGCCTCCGCCGGCCAGGACCGCCGGATCCGGCTGTGGGACCTCGCCACCGGCCAGCCGGTCGCCGAACTCGACGGCCACACCGGCACGGTGACCGGGCTCGCCTTCACCACCCTCGCCGACCGGCCGGTGCTCGCCTCCTGCGCGCTGGACGGCACCGTCCGCACCTGGGACGTGTACGACGGCCGCCCGCTGAACGGTTGGCCGGCCGGCGATTGGCTCACCGCGCTGGCCGCCGCCGGGGACGCGCTGTACACCGGCGACGAGACCGGCCGGATCACCGTCTGGGACGCCGCCACCGGCGCGCCCGCCCCCAGGGCCGTGCCCGCCGGCCGCCCCGGCAGCCCGCTCGCCGCGCTGGCCGCCGGCACCCTGCACGGCCGTCCGGTGCTCGCCGCCGGGTTCGGCGACGGCGCGCTCACCGCCTGGGACGCCGCCACCGGCGCCCCGTTCCTCGACCTGCCCGGCGGGGGCGGCCCGGTGCACAGCCTCGACCTCACCGCCGACCTGCTGGTGTGCGGCACCGCCGCGGGCGCCGTCCGCAGCCACCGCCTCACCGACGGCACCGAGCTGCCGCTGCCCGTCCCGCACGCCGGGCCGGTCGCCGGGATCGCCTTCACCCCCGGCGAGCAGCCGCTGCTGGCCTCCGCCGGACGCGACGGCGCGATCGCCGTCCGGGACGCCGCCACCGGCGCCGACAGCCGCCGGTTCGCCACCGGGTGCGGCCCGTTCACCGCGCTGGCCGCCACCGAGGCGGGCGGCCAGCCGATCCTGGCCACCGCCGGCGAGGACCTGGTGGTGCGGCTGTGGCACGCCGTCAGCGGCGCGGCCGGCCCGGTCTGCACCGGACTCCCGCAGGCCGCCGAGGTGCTGTCGTTCGCGGTGCTCGGCGGCCGCCCCGCGGTGATCGCGGGCGCGGGCGACGGCACCGTGCTGGTCTGGGACGTCCAGGACGGCAGCCGCACCGCCGAACTGGCCGGTGGCGGCGCGGCCGTCCGGGCCGTGGTGGGCCGGGAGTTCGACGGCGAGGGGCTGCTCGCGGCCGGGGACGCCGCGGGCACCCTGCGGCTGTGGCACCTGGCCAGCGCCTCGCTGCTCAACGAGGCCGCGCTGGACGGGACCCCGCTGGCCATCGACCTCGACGAGGCGGGCCTGCGGATCGTCACCCCGGGCGGCGCGGTCACGCTCTGACCGGCATCCTCCATCGAACATTCACGACCGACCCGGAACGGGCACTTCCGGTCTTTACTTCCCCTTGCGGGTTCATGTCGTGAATTTACCTGTTGCATTCCTTCTGGTTTCCACCGTGACTTGATGACATGTCAGGATCGTGCCGGGATGACGTGTGGTCATCCCGGCACCCCCGACCGGCTGGGAGCGCTCCCAGCCGCGGGTTAGGGTGGTAGTGGAATGGGCCGGTGCGGGCATGTCACGGGCGCGTCCGGGCCACCCGCTGCCCCGACGACCCGGCATGCCCGGCGCGGGCCGTCGGCACGGGTGCGTGCCGACCGGGGGCGGCGGAGTGCGGAGGATGCGCAGGTGGCGGACGAGACGGTCTGGATCGACCTCGACGAGGTCGAGGCGGCAGCGAAGAAGATTCTCGGACTACTGGACGAACTCACCGGCCCCGCCAACCAGTTGGCGGCCAAGGTGAAACAGGTCCAGGCGACCGTCTACGGCACCGACCTGGTCGGCAAGGCGATCCAGGGCGGCAGCTCCTCGGTCGGCGGCCTCGCCGAGCACCAGGAGCAGGTGCTCCAGGGCATCGGCGTCCTGATCCAGAACGCCACCGCGGTCGGCCAGAACCTGCAGTCCATGGCCGCCCGGCACCGCGCCAACGACGACCAGCAGGCCACCATGCTCGGCGGCATCACCGACACCGGCACCATGCCGGCCGGCCCGAGCCTCGCCAGCGCGGGGAACTACCTGCCCGGCGGGGCGACGGTGGGCACCCCCGGCTACGAGGCGAGCCTGCCGCTCGGGCAGTTGACGCCCCAGCACGTGAGCCCGATGCCCGACCAGGAGATCTGGGCGGCCTCCACGCCCGCGCAGGTGACGCCGCGGATCGCGGGCACGGTGCAGCCCGCGGCGGAGCAGCTGCCGCGCCTGCAGTCCGGGACGGTGCTGCCCACGGCGGAGCACCTGCCGCGCGTGCAGTCCGGGGAGACGGAGCAGCTGCCCCTCATCCCGAGGGGCGCCCCGGCCCCGCCGCCGCCCAACGAGGGGCTCGGCAACATCGACCCGGGCGGCAGCTACCACGCCGCCGAGACGCCCGACCTCGACTACAACCCCCCGCCGCCGCCGCCCTTCATGGGACCGGGCATGTGGACCCCGACGGGGCACGGCGTCTGACGCCGCCGGGCGGGCGCCCCGCCCGCCCGTTCCGGGCCGTCCGCCCGGTTCCCCGTCGTCCGTCCGCCGAGCCGTCCGCCCGCTGAGTCATTCGCGCCACCACGCCGTCCGCGCCGCCGAGCCGTTCGCGCCACCGCGCCACCGCGGGCCCCCTGCCGACCCGACCGCACCCCTCCGGAGACCCGCTGCCATGATCGAGCTGCCCGCCGACCTCGCCGAGGTACTCAAGACCCTCCAGAGCAACGAGCAAGGCGCCGACATCCTCTTCCCCGACGGCAACGAGGACCTGCTCGCCGACCTCGCCGCCGCCTGGGCCAAGTGGAACGAGGTGGCCGACAGCCACGTCGTGGCGATCGTCGAGGCTGCCAACCGGGCCATGGCGAGCATGTCGGGGCCCGCCGCCGACAGCTTCGCCCAGTACCTCAAGAAGTTCGCCGGCGGGGAGGGCTCGCACGTCACCACCACCCTCCAGTCCGGGCACGTGATGGCGACCTCGATGCAGGGCGCCGCGCAGGCGGTGGGCGACGCCAAGACCGAGATGATCCGCGAACTCCAGTACGCCAAGGACTACATCGCGGCGCACCCGGCCGGCAAGCACGACGACATCGCCAAGTCCGAGGGCGTCAAGCAGGCCGTCAGCCTGTACCACCAGTACGTCAACCAGGTCAGCGGCAACGTGGACGCCACGCTCCGGACGAACGCCGACCACATCACCGACATGACCGGCATGGGCCAGACCTGCTCCCTCAACGGCAGCACCGCGAGCGGTGGTTCGGGCGCCGGCGGGGTCGGCGGCCTGGGCATCGCGGGCGGCGCTGGCGGCATCGGCACGATGAGCGGTGGGGTCGGCAACCTGCCCGGCGGACTGCTCGGTACGGGCGCGGGCAGCGGTCTGCCCGGCGGTGTCGGCGCCACCACCACCGATCCGTCCGGTTTCTCGCTGCCGGGCCTGGACGGCACCGGTGCGGGTGGTGCGGGCGGTGGTGCCGGTGCGGGCGGGGCTGCCGGGTCCGGTTTCTCGCTGCCCGGTCTGGACGGCGCCGGTGCGGGCGGTGGTGCCGGTGCGGGTGGTGGTGCCGGGTCCGGTTTCTCGCTGCCGGGCCTGGACGGCGCCGGTGCGGGCGGTGGCGCCGGGTCCGACTTCTCGCTCCCGGGCCTGGACGGCGCCGGAACGGCCGGCTCCTACGGTGGCTCCGGGGCGTTCGGCGGCGGGGACTACTCCGGATCGGGAACCACCGGATCGACCGGCGGCTCCGGCCTGGCGCCCTTCAGCCTGCCCGCCGCGAACCTGCCCCAGTTCGGCACCGACACCGGCGCGGGCGGCGGCGCCCCCGTGTTCACGCCGCTCTCCACCACCGGCAGCAACCACCTCGGTCTGGCCGGGCTCGGCGACCTCAGCAGCATCGGCGGCCCCGGCGTCGAGACCGGAAGCAGCTACGTCCCGAGCCAGAACTTCGGCTCCGGCCTCGGCAGCAGCATCGGCAGCTCCGGCGGCGGCTCGCTCGGGAACCTCGGCGGCTCCCTGGGCGGCGCCCTCGGCGCGCTCGGCGGATCGGGCGGCGGATCGGGCGGCGGCGCCCGTGCCGGACTCGCCCCGTTCGGCGGCGGCAGCAGTCCGTACGGCCTCGGCGGCGGGGCCGCCCGCGGCCTCAGCGGCACGGGCAGCACCCTGGCCGGGAGCCGCGGTGCGGGAGCCGCGGGCGGCATGACCGGCGCCGGTTCCGCGGCCGGCCGGGCCGGAGCCGGGGCCGGCACCCTGGCGTCCGGCGGCGCGACCGGCCGCAGCGGCGCCTCCGGCATGGCCGGCGGTCACATGCCCGGCATGGGCGGCGGCGGCCGCGGCGGCGGCAAGGACGGCAGGCACGGCAACCGCTTCGTCAGCCCTACCCGCTTCGGCAGCGACGGCGAGGAGGAGGAGCAGCTGCACGGCGACCGGGGCATCCTCGGCCAGGCCGGCGAGGTCGGCCCGCGCGACCGCCACTGGCACCGGGCCCGCCGCCGCTGGCTCGACGACGCCCGCGCCGACGCCACCTTCGCCACGGCCGAGTCCGGAACGGAGGCCGCCCCGGCCGCCCCCGCCAGCGAGAGCGAGGTCCTGAACCAGCTCGCGGGCGTCCTGCTCGGCGGCGGCGCGACCGGCACCGACGGGACGGGCACCGACGGGGCCGGCGCGGACGGCACGGGCAACGGCGGTACGGGCAGCGGCGGTACGGGCAGCGGCGGTACGGGGGGCGAGCAGGCTTCCGGTGGCACCACGGACGCCGCCACCGCCACCGCCGACCACGCGACGGCACGTCAGGAGACCCCCGTCACGGCGGCGGAGACCTCCGGCAGCACGGACGACGCCTCCTACCTGGAACGCTCCCGCAGCGCCGCCGCCCGGCGCGGCCACCCCGACGCGCCGACGGCCGAGACCGGTTCCGCCCCGACGGCCTCCGACGCCGGTGCGGCGGCCACCCCGCAGCGGGCCCCGCTCCGCGAGGAGGGCGGCTTCCAGGTGCCCAGCCCGTTCCTGCGCGCCGCCCTCTCCCGGCTGGCCGCGCCCGCCGCCGACTGACCGCGCGCCCGCCGCCGCCCGCCCTGACGAAGGAACCCTCATGAGCAACGACGAGCAGGCCTGGTACGCCGAGGCCGGGACGCCCGCCGAACCCGCCCACGTCCTGCACCGGATGGTCGAGACCCCCGTCGAGGCCGACCGCTTCGAGGTCGACACGGCGGGTCCGGAGAGCATCGCCCTCGACCCGGTGCAGCCGCGGGAGCGGATGGGCGGTCTCCTGCAACCGATGCAGCAGGGCGTTCCGGCCTCCGAGCAGGCGTCGCCGGAGATGCTGCTGCCCAGGCAGGGGCTGGAGCAGGCGTCGCCGGAGATGCTGCTGCCCCGGGAGCGGGTCCTGCCGGCGGAGCCGTTGTTGCCCAGGCAGGGGCTGGAACAGCCGGTGGAGCCGTTCCAGCAGGCGCGGACGGACTTCGCGGCACCGTCCGCCGAGCACCCGGTGGAACCGGCGTACGCGCCGCTGCAGCCGATGCAGCAGGGTGTGCCGCTCTCCCGGGCGACACCCGACCAGGCGGCCAACCGGACGGCGGCCCGGAACGCGGCGTCCGGGAGCGGGAGTTCGGGCGGCGCCGGATCGGGCTTCCGGGTGGACCCCGACCAGTACCGGGCGGCGGTGTCGCCCCTGCTCGCCGCCGCCGACCAACTCGGCAACGCCTACCGGTCGTTGAGCGCCTACCTGCCCTCGCTGGAGGCCCAGGACCCCTGGGGCAACGACGAGTCGGGCAAGAAGTTCGCCGAGGGCGAGCACGGCTACGTGAACATCAGCCACAGCACCATGACGCTCTTCAAGAGCCTGTCCGGCGGCCTCAAGGACATCGCCGACGGCCTGAAGCAGATGGCCGACCGGTACCAGAACGCGGACGACGACACCGTCGCCGAACTCGGCGGCATCGACAGCACCGCGCCGATGCCCGACTCGCCGTCCCTCCCGTCCACCCCTCCTCACCTCATGATCACTCCGGGCATGACCCAGAGCGGAAGGCACTGACCCGATGGCCGTCGAACTCCCGGAACCGCTCCAGTGGGTCCTCCTGCTGCTGGCCGGCACCCGCTGGCCCGAGGCGGACGAGGACCAGCTCCGCCACATGGCCGAGCACTGCCGCACGGCCGCCGAGAGCGTCAAGGACGCCGCGCAGAGCGCCGATTCGACGATCAAGCGTGCGCTGGACGGCCAACAGGGCGCCGCCGCCGAGGCGTTGTCCTCGTACTGGGAGAAGAAGTACTCGGTCGGCGAGGGCTCCGACAAGCCCGGGGCCCTTCCGGCCACGGTCGACTCGCTCAACGGCATGGGCGACATGCTGGAGAACATGGCCAACTCCGCGGAGACCGCGAAGATCCAGATCATCGCCCAACTCGGCATCCTGGCCTTCGAGTTGGCCACTGCCGAGGCCGAGGCGCCGTTCACCGCGGGCGCCTCGCTGCTCCAGGTGCCGGTGATGATCGGGGCCAGCCGGGCGGTCGTCCAGCAGATCCTGAAGCAACTGCTCAAGGAAACCCTGGAGATGGCGGCCAAGCAGGCCGCCCAGATGGGTGCGATCAACCTCCTCGCCCAGGGCATCGAGGTGGCCGAGGGCCACCGCAAGAGCATCGACATGAAGGAGCTCGGCCAGAACGCCCTCGGCGGCGCGGTCGGCGGCGCCTCCGCCCACCTGATCGGCAAGGGCATCGGCGCGGCCGGCAAGAAGATCGGGGCGGAGAACGCGCTCAACTCCACCGTCGGCAAGATCGGCACCGGCGCGGCCATCGGCGTCGGCGCGGACGTCTCCACCCAGCTGATCACCACCGGCCAGCTCGACAGCGGCTCCCTGCTCGGATCCGGCCTGTCCGGCGGCGCGGGCGCGGGGCTGCACGCCGGCGCCTCCGCGATCAAGACCAACATGAACGTCCCCAAGCCGGTGGACGCCCCCAAGCTCGACCTGCCCGACACCGCCGGCACCGGCCACGACACCCCGCCCACGTTCACCAAATCCACCTCCTCCTCGGACGACAGCACCTACCGCGGCCCGTCCGGAACGACCTCCGGGGACAGCGCGGAACCCGCACCGAACTCCGGGAGTACCTCCGGTGCTGGGTTCGGGGCCGGGGCCGGGGCCGCAGCCGGGGCCGGTCTGGGCTCGACCGTGGACGCGGGCTCGTCGTCCGGACACACCACCACGACGGGTGCGGGCGAGTCGAAGGTGAACGGCCTGGCACCGTTCGGCTCCGACCGCAGCACCGGGACCACGGTCGGGACCACAGCCGCGCCCGCCCCGCACGAGACGGCCGGGCCCGCCCCCCACGAGCAGACGGGCACGCGGGCCCAGGAGCCCGCCATCTCCGGCACCGACTCGCGGACGGCCGCGCCGAACACCGAAACCGAACCGACGATGGTGCGCTCGGTGCACCCGACGACCGGCCAGCCGCACGAGACGCCGACGCCGCAGCCGCAC
>NZ_JBSGET010000040.1:9351-44379 GCF_053603035.1 Kitasatospora sp. NPDC004272
CGAGTCGCCGACGGTTCAGCCGCATGAGACGCCGGTGCCGCACCAGGAGTCGCCCGCGCCGCGTCCGGAGCCGGTGGCGGTTCAGCCGCACGAGACCCCGGTGCCGCAGTCGCACGAGTCGCCGACGGTTCAGCCGCATGAGACGCCGGTGCCGCACCAGGAGTCGCCCGCGCCGCGTCCGGAGCCGGTGGCGGTTCAGCCGCACGAGACGCCGACGCCGCAGCCGCACGAGTCGCCGACCGTTCAGCCGCACGAGACCCCGGCGCCGCACCACGAGCAGGTCACGCCGCTGGAGCCCGTCCGTGTGGAGCAGGTGTCGCACGAGACGCCCGTGCCGCACCAGGAGCCGGTTCCCGAGCAGTCGCACGGGGCTCCGGCCCCGCGTCACGAGTCCGCCGCATCGCAGCCGCACGAGACGCCGACCGTCCAGCCGCACGAGACGCCCGTGCCGCACCAGGTCGCGCACCAGGAGGCTCCGGCCCCGACGGACGGGGCCGCCGGGCCGAGGGTGACGGAGCAGCCGGTCGGTGCCACGGCGGCGCAGCAGTCGTCCGGGGTGCCGAACCTGTCGGGCGTGCTCGGCGGGGCCGGGAGCCTGGCCGGTGCCGGCGGTACCCACCTGGACGGTGGCAGCCGGGGCGCGTCCGCTCCGGCGCCGGTGCGTCCGGCTGGGCCGGAGCAGGTGCCCGGCCAGGTGCTGTCGGACGCCGTGCCGGACGGCACGCCGTCGTCGACCGTCACGCCGCCCCCGATGGCGGGCGGCGGGTACCTGCCCGGTGCGTCGTCCGTCGGTGCGGGCGGTGCCGGTCGCGGTGGGGCCGGTGCGTCCGGCCGTCCGGGGGGCTTCGGCTCCGTTCCGCGGCAGGACGGTCACCAGCAGGGCTCGGCGGGCGGTTCGGTCCGGGGCGGGTCCGGTGGCAGCAGGAGCCTCGACGGCGGCAGCCACCAGGGCGGCAGTTCGCTCCGCTCCGAGCACGGGGTTCCTGCCGAGTCGTCGCGGGCCCGTGACGAGCACGAGGGCCAGGAGCAGCGGGACGGCACCGACCGGCCGTCGAACGACGAGGTCGTGCCGCACGTCGAGCCGGAGCCGTTGCCGCCGGTGGGCACGCCGGAGCACGGGATCATGCACGACCCGGCGGGGTTCCTGGCGGACAACCTGCTCTCGGTGGACTTCTCCGAAGGCGTGAAGCAACGGATGCCCGGGCTGGGGCCGGGCCAGGACATCGTGTTCCTCGGCGCGATGAAGAAGAGCGACAAGCACTGGTTCACGATGGAGCCGGACCCGGCCCCCGGCCACGGCGGCAAGCCCTCCTACCACCTGGTGCCCGCGTGGGAGAAGTACGCGGCGCACTTCGCCGAGCACCCCGAGAGCTTCCCCGGACTCGAAAGCTTCCCCGAGCCGCTCGGGGCCCAGCTGCCGCCGCTGAAGGACGACAGCCACTACGTGAAGGGCGCGTACGTGCCCTACGAGGCCAGTGAGCGTCCCGGTGCCGACAGCACCATCGGCCACGCCGAGGTCCCGCTGCATCCGGACCCGAACCTCCCGCGCGAGGGGCTGGTGTTCACCGACGCGATGAACGGTTGCGCGTTCGTGGCCACCGTCAAACCCGGCGAGGACACGTTCACGGCGTGGCACTACCAGTCGTACTCCGCCTCGGAGAACCTGCAGGCCGGCGCCGACTTCCGGCTGGGGAAGACGGTCACCCAGTGGGCGGGCCTGCACGACTACGCGGCGCCCCTGCCGCCGGGCCACACGCCGGCGGCGACCAACATGCTGCGCTACAACGGGCACGGCTGGGAGTTGATCAGCCAGGAGACGCACGCGAACATCCTGGATCCGAACCGTCCACCGAGGGTCTCCAAGCAGTCGACCATCCCCTTCGAGGTCACGGCGCAGACCCCGGAGAACCTCGTCAAGATGACGGTCGATCCGTACCACGTCAGGGCGAAGCAGCAGCTCGGACAGTTCCAGGACGCAGCGCACAGCCTCACCAAGGGGCTGGACCAGGAGAACCACTACGTCGAGGAACTGACGGGGTTCATCAAGACCATGAGCAAGAGGCTCGAAGCTCAGGAGCGCCGCGTCGCCGAGCTTCAGGAGCCCGGAAAGACCCTGGAGGACGTCAGGGCCGCCGTGACCGCGTTGCGGGAGGCGGAGCAGAAGAACCGGGAATTCCTGGACAAGAACGAGGACCACCTCAAGCAGCTGTTCGAGCACGCAACGGCGGCCTACCCGAACCGGCAGCCCGATACCTTGATCTCGGAGTTCCGGAAGTCGGACTGGATCGACGTGATGCGGCACGAGAGCGACGGCCGGCAGTCCCTGCCGCCCGGTTCCGCCGACACCACGTCCGTCCAGGACCTGAACAGCCCGGCGCCGTCGACCCGGAGCCTCGGCGACGACGGCACCCCCGTCCCGCCGTCGGCCCCGCACCCCACCGCGGACGTCCAACAGGGCACCAGCACCCGGGACTTCGGCTCGATCCCGTCACGCCCGGCGCCCACGTCGCAGCCGACGCCCGAGGTGCACCCGTCGGCCACCGCGCACAGCACCGGTGTGCCCGAACCCCGGCAGCCCCGTCCGACGGAGGCCACCGCGCCCGCCTCGGACACCCGGGCCGTCCCGCCCCGGCGGAACGCCGACAGCGACACCACGCCGTCGCAGCAGCCCGCCCCGTCGGGCAGCCGCAAGCGCGGCCGGGACGAGGACGCCGACAGCACGCCGCCGTCGCCCACCCCGTCGAACAGCCGCAAGCGCGGACGGGACGAGGACGGGGACGACCAGCCCGTCTCCGAGCCCACCCCCGAGCCGAAGCGGCGCCGGACGCCGTCGTACGAGAACAGCGACGCGGTCATGCAGGACCGCGGCTTCCGGGCCGTCGGTGCCCACGACCCGCTGACGCAGGACCTGGTGAGCCACCTCGGCGGCGAGGCGAAGGCGCACCCGCCGGTCAGTCCCGAGCTGCTCGGGAAGGTGAACCCGCACGCCGCGCCCGTCCACCCGGGCGAGGGCTTCCGGGTCGGCGACGACCTGAACGCCTGCATGGAAAACGTGGAGGCCTACCGGGACACCCACTTCGGCCGTCCCCGGGTCGCCGGTCAGACGCTGCACGGTGACGTGGAACAGAACCCGGGCAGCACGCTGTGGAAGCGGCACGACAGTCCGGCGCTGTTCGGCGAGGGCGCCGACGCGATCCCGAAGCTGATGGAGACGGTGCGGGACGGCGGCCCGGGCAGCTTCGCCACCGTGCTCGGCGCGGGCAAGGAGGGCACCGGCCACGTGGTCGCGCTGGTCCACGGCGACGACGGGCAACTGCGGTGGGCCGACCTGTCGGACCACCGGGTCACCCCCGCGGACGGCGGCATGCCGGAGAACTTCCGCCCCGACTGGACGGTGTGGGCCTCGGTCGCCGACCCGCACGAGAACAACATCTCGGGCCCGCACGACCCGAACTTCGTGGACAACTACTCCGGCTTCACCCGGCCCGCGGACGCGCCCGCCCCGGAGCCGGTGGCCGCGGGCGGCTCCGGCCGTCCGCAGCCACCGGCCGCCGGGACGTCCGGCTCCCTGCCGCCGGTCGGCCGCGCGGGCGGTGCGCCGCGCGCCGAAGGCGACCAGCACGGCTTCGGATCGGACCTCCGGACCGGGCCGCCCACCGGGCAGCAGGGAACCGGCCACGCCGGCCCCTCCACCGCGTCCGTCCCGCACACGTCCGACCAGCCCGCTGCCAGCCAGCACGGATCGGACCAGCACGGATCGGACCAGCACGAGCAGGTCCAGCAGCAGACGGACCAGCAGCAGCACGACGACGGGGCCGCGCCGAGCCAGGAGCCGCTGCTTCCCCCGGACGACAGCCCCGAGTACGGGCTGGTGCACGACCCGGTGGAGTTCCTGACGAACACCCCGGTCTCGGTGTCCTTCGACGAGGGCGTCCTGCAGCGCACCCCGGGCCTGAAGCAGAAGGACGTGGCCGACTTCGTCACCGCGATGGAGCGCAGCCCCGAGCACTGGTTCACCCTGGAACGCGATCCGAACTCCGGGCCCGACCAGGAGGCGTACATCCTCACCCCGGCGTGGGAGAAGTACGTGGCGCACGACAAGAGCCTCCCGAAGCAGCCGGGTGAGAAGAACTTCCCCGAGCCGTCGAACGGTGTGGCGCTGCCGGACCCGAAGCCCGACCACGAGTACATCCGAGCCGGCTACTTCCCGTACAAGTCGGGCTCGATGCGCGACGAAGCCAATATCGGCAACACGGTGGTCGTCCGGGAACCCGATCCCGCCCGGCCCGGAGACAGTCTGGTCTTCACCGGCGGCATGAACGGCTGCGGGCTGGCGATCACCGACGTGGGCCCGGACTCCTTCAAGGTCTGGCACGTGCAGTCGTACTCGGCGCTCTCCAACCTGGGCCCGGCGGCCAGGTTCCGGGTGAAGCACCCCGTGACGGACTGGTTCGGTATCGACGAGTACCTGGATCCCCACCAGAAGCAGGACTACGCGGTCACCAACGTGCTGCGGCACGGTCCGGCCGGCTGGGAGGTGATCAGCCAGGAAGTCGTCAAGACCCCGGACAACCACCACATCGGACGCCCCACCACCACCCGGCCGCTGAAGCTGGACCGGCCCACCGGGGAGGAGTTCACCAGGCGCACCATGGTCCTGTACGACTCGGTGCCCGCCGAGCAGGCCCGGCGCTTCGAGAGGAACGCCGAGTGGTTGCTGCGAGATGTGCCCGAGGGCTGGATGCAGGACGCCATCAGCAAGGAGGTCGACGGGCTGCGCGAGCGGCTGGTGGCCCAGGAGCAGACCTTCGCGAGCCTCCGGCGGCCCGACCTGACAGTGCAGGAGCTGCACGCGGTGGCGGGGATCCTGAAGACCAAGGGGGAGGAGAACCAGAAGGCCGCGAAGGAGAGCGAGATCCTGATGGAGGCCATCCTGCGGATGGTCTACCAGGAGCCCGCCAGTGGGACGTACGCCTTCAAGGGCCAAGTCAGCTCAGTGGTCGAGGAGTTCAAGTTCGACGCGAGCGCGGCCTGGATCGACGGCCTGCACAGTGAGACCAGCGCCTATCTGAAGCCCGAGCCCTCGCCCGAGTCTGCGCCCGAGCCCTCGCCCGAGTCTGCGCCCGAGCCCTCGCCCGAGCCCGCGCCCGAGTCTGCGCCCTCGTCCGAGTCCGAGCCCGCGCCCGTACCGCGGAGCGGGTTCGGTTCGGTGCCCGCACCGGCCACCGACCGCGCCCCGGTGCGCGGCGACGACACCCCGCCCGCGCGCACGCCGGAGCCGAGGGACCCGGACGGTCCGACGTCGCCGGTCGAGCACCGGGCGGACGCGGACGGCACCACGGCGCGTGAGCAGGTGCCGAACCCGCGCAAGCGCGGGCGCGAGGACGAGGAGAACGAGCAGGACGGGCCGACCACGGCCCCGGCCGACAAGCGGCGGCGGACCCCCGAGTACGAGAACAGCCAGGCGGTGATGGGGGACCGCGGCTACGAACGGATCGGCCCCGAGCACCCGTTGACCGGTGAGCTGGTCAACTACCTCGGCGGTGCGCCCAAGTTGCACCCGCCGATGAGCAACTCGCTGCTCCAGAAGGTCAATCCGCACCAGGAGCCGACGAATCCCGCCGCGGATTTCCGGTCCGGCAACGACCTGAACGCCTGCCTGGAGAACGTCGAGGCGTACCGGGACACCCACTTCGGACGCCCCCGGGTCTCCGGGCAGACCGTGCACGGAACCGTCGAACCGATCCCCGGCAACACGCTCTGGAAGCGGCACGACGGCCCCGCACTGTTCGGCCAAGGGCCGGACGCCGTGCAGAAGTTGATGGACACGGTGCAGGCCGGTGGGCCCGGCAGCTTCGCCACCGTGCTCGGCGCCGGACCGAGCGGCACCGGCCACGCCGTCGCCCTCGTCCACGACCGGGACGGCACGCTGCGCTGGGCCGACCTGACCGACCGCAAGGTCGCCGCCGCCAACGGCACGATGCCCGACAACTTCCGCCCCGACTGGACGGTCTGGGCCTCCGTCGCCGACCCGCGCGAGAACAACATCTCCGGGCCGCACGACCCGCTGTTCATGGAGCGGTTCAGCACCTCCGGCGAATCGGCCCACCCGTCCGACCCGACGGACACCGGCACCTTCGGCGCGCCGCACCAGGCCGACCCGAACGCGATCGAGCTGACACCGCTGCCCGTTCACCCGTCGACCCCCGAGCGCGGGGAGTTCCCGCCGGCCGCCCCGCGCGTGCAGGTGCCGGGGGACGGCCTCTGCCTGCTGCACTCGATCGCCGTCGGCACGCCAGGAGCGGCAGTGAGCCGCGGCACGGCCGAACAGTTCCGGAGCACCGTCGAGAACCACTTCGCCACGCTCCGCCCGGAGCAGTGGCCGACCGAGATCGTCTCCAACCACCGCAACGACCTGATCGCCCAGAACGCGCTGGGCCCCGGCAACCCGCTCGGCCTCTCCGCCGACAGGCTGCAGACCCTCAGCGACCACTCCACCGGCACCCCGCCGCCCCCGTCCGCCGCCGAACGCGCGGCCCTGCTGGACACCGTCCGCAACTGGGAGGACCGCTGGGGGAGCAACGCGGGCGAGATGCTCCCGCCCGCCGCGGCCCACGCGCTGGGACTCAACCTCCGTGTGGTCGACCACGACGGCGTCACCCGGGCGGTCTTCGGCCCGGCGGACGGGCGGCAGGTGACGGTCTACCACCAGGGCAACCACTACGACGGCAGCCGGCCGGTGCCGCCCGTCGCCGAGCAGCAGCCGCCGTCGCACCCGGCTCCGGAGCAGCAGAAGGCGCCGGAGCAGAAGGCGCCGGAGCAGAAGGCGCCGGAGCAGAAGGCGCCCGAGGGGAAGCAGCAGGAGAAGGCGCCCGAGCAGAAGGCGCCGGAGGCGGAACAGCAGAACACCGACGGGCCGGAGGGCAAGGAGGTCCCGCCGCGGCCGATCGAGGGGTCCGACCTGGTGGTGGGCCTGACCAAGGACGAGAAGGAGCTCCGGGACAAGGTCATCGACGTCCTCAACCAGGCGGTGCCGGGGAACAAGGCGGCGGTCCGGACGTTCGCCGACACGCACTTCGGTCCGGCGACCCTGCGGCCGATGCTCCGGGCGTTCTCCCGGGGCGACTCGTGGACCGTCCCGTTCGAGGGCGACGGCTGGAGCGGTGACATCAAGCTGAGCGGCCAGGTCGTCAAGACGTTCGAGCACGGCATCCAGAAGCTGGAGTTCGAGAACGGCGGTGACCTGTCCGCGGCGAACGGCAGTCTCCGGGACAGCCAGCGGCAGCACAACATCGGGTTCCGGGCCCGGCACGGCGTGGACCTCTGGGAGCCCACCGAAATGGCCGGGTACTACCACGACCGGGGCCACAGCGAGGTCGCGGTGGACCTCGGCGGGATGGTCGCGCGCTCGAAGACCGTCCAGGACGCGGAGCTGTACGAGTCGACGATGCGACTGGAGGTCGACTTCGGCGGCCTGCGGCACGAGGACGCCCCGGTGCGCACCGCTTCCGGCGGCCGCACCGTGCAGGCGGAACTCGGGGTGACCGTCGCCGTCCCGGTGCAGACCAGGACCGGGCCGGAGGACGAGCAGCGCACGCCCCCGCAGCGGTTGCTGGACGGCCGGGTCGGCGGGCAGGAGATCGTGCTGGACATGGCGCCGCGCGGCGTGGCCGAGGGCCGGCAGCCGGTGGAGGCGCTGCTGGAGCACGTCGAGCAGGCGGCGCGGCAGGAGTTCGGCGACAGGTGGCCCGCGATGCGGGAGAGGGTCCTCTCCGAGGTCGACTTCGACCTGTTGCAGCAGAACCTGAAGAGCATGACGGCGGGCGAACCGGTCACCGTCACGCTGACCGACGAACAGGGCCGCCGGATCGGCACGGTCGAGATCGGTGCCCGGGTCGGCGACCTGCACCAGACCGGGACGACCAAGGAGACCGAGTTCAACATCGGCACCGCCGTCCAGCAGGTCCGCAGTTCGGTGACGAACGAGGGCAACGCGGGCCAGTTGGGGCTGACGGAGGTGTTCCGGCCGGGCTACGCGGTGGCCGGCGGAGGCGGAGCCAAGCGGCTGGGCCGGGACCACGTCGAGATCGTGGGCGAGAGCCGGGTGTCGCAGCTCACCAGCAAGTCGAAGGTGCCGGCCGTCATCTACGACGGCGCCGTGCGCTTCGCGTTGTCGTTCAACGGCAAGCCCGAGACCCACGAGGCGGGTTCGGCGGACGTCCGCCTGCTCGTCGACCAGGCGGACACCCGTCCCCCGGCGGCGAAGGACTCCGGGTCCACCCCGCCGGAGGGCTCCGGGTCCACCCCGCCGAAGGACCAGCCGGAGAAGCAGCCCAAGGACCAGCCGGAGAAGCAGCCCAAGAAGAAGCAGGAGGACCCGGAGGTCCCCGCCCCGCCGGACTCGGTCTGGGCGGGCGGCAACGACCGGGGCGGGCTGGACGAGACGGTGGTCGTCCGGGACCTGGAGAGCACCGCCGCCCTGCGCTCGGCGATCGACGCCGCAGGACGCGAGCGGTTCCGCAAGGACTGGGACGGCATCCGCGACCAGGTGCTGCGGAGCTTCAGCCAGCCGAACCTGGCCGCCCGGCTGACCGGGATGACCCGGGGCGAGCCGCTGGTGGTGAAGGTCCCCGGCAAGGAGGACCTGGTGATCCGCGCGGTGGCCAAGGTCGAGGGCATGACCTACCGCCGCGAGGACGGCAAGGCCGAACTCAACCCGCTCAATGAGACCAGCACGTTCCGGGTGGGCCGCCGACTGCAGTCGGACACCACCATCGGCACCGCCGAGGCGGGCGTCATCCCGGTCCAGGGCACGCCCGGCTTCGAGCTGGCCGCCGTCGGGACCGGCCAGCAGCGCGAGCGCAAGGGCGGGCAGGGACGGCAGGCCGACCGGGTGTACGCCAACGGCAAGTACGGCGCCCCGCAGGTGATCTACGGGGCGGACCTGTCGGTGGAGGTCAGCTTCGGTCGGCCCGGCGACAAGGCCGGGGACCTGCCCACCGTCTCGGCCCCGGTCCGGGTCGAGGTGGGCGTCGACGCCCGGGAGACGGCCAAGGTCCGGGCGCCGCGCGGCGAGGACGGCAGCGTCACCTTCGCGCGGCCGGCCACGCCCGCCCCGGCGAAGGGCACGCCCGCGGAGCCCCGCAACACCGTTCAGCGCCCGAAGCCCACCGCCACCCACACCGCGCCCCCCCGGATGCTGAAGCAGAAGGAGGTGAACGCCTCGTACGTCGTCCACACCCTGCGCGGCGCCGACCAGGTGCTCGCGAAGGTGAAGGGCGCGATCCGGGACAAGCACGGCGAGCCCTCGGCGAAGGTGGAGGAGCGGCTCGACACGACCCTCGACCGGATCGCGCTGAAGACCCAGCTCTCCCCGCTCACCCGGGGCAGCAAGATCACCGAGACGGTCTCCGGTCCCACCTGGAAGGCCGAGATCACGGTCAGGGCCCGGGTGAAGGACGCCAACTACCACTCGTCGACGGAGAAGTACGAGTTCGAGTCCGGCACCCGCACGTCGAGCGGTCAGGGCAACGTGCGCGACACGCGCCGGCGGCTGTTCTTCGGCACCCGGTTCAAGGTGAAGACGCCGGTGCTGGACGTCCTGGGCGCCTACGCGCACCGGAGCGACCACAGCCAGGGCCGGACCGCGGAGAGCGTCGGCTCGGCCTCGAACCGGGGCAAGCACGTCGAGCCGGCCGTGTTCTTCGACGTCGAAACGGCCTACGACGTCACGGTGAAGTTCACCCGGCTGGGCGTCCCGGACGGCACGGTCACCGAGACCGTCGACACGGTCGCCCGGGTGGCCGTCCCGACGCGCGACGCCCAGCCGGTGGCGGCCCCGGGCAAGCGGCCCGACAGCACCGAGCCCGTCAGCTTCGCGGGTGGACGGCGGCGGCTGGACTCCTCGGCGATCATCACCGACGTCTACATCCCGTCGGAGGACTCGAAGGGCTCGAAGGGCTCGACGGGTTCGACGGGTTCGAACGGCCCGAAGGTCTCGACGGCCCCGAACGGTTCGACGGCCCCGGCCGGTCAATCGGGGTCACGGCAGACGTTCGGCGAGGCCGTGCTGTCCCAGGTCGAGTCGGGCTGGAAGCCCGACTGGCTGAAGCGGGTGAGCGGGAAGACTCCGAAGCAGGAACAGAAGTCGGTGAGCAACCCGTTCCGGAGCGACTGGTCCGGACTCCGCAGCAAGCTGGACCGTGAACTCACCCCCGACCGGTTGCAGTCCCGCCTGAAGGGCATGACGGCCGGGGACGAGATCGTCGTCCGGCACGGGCGCACCACCGTCCGGGTCCGCGCCGTGCTCCGCGACCGGATGGACCACCTCGGCAGCTCCGGCACCACCGAGTTCAACACCGGCACCGACGTCCAGCGGACGTTCGCCGACGTCGACGCCACCGGCCAGGGCCACCACGGCCTGCTCGGGATCACCGGCTCCGCCCCCGTCCCCGGCGCGCCGGTCTCGCTGACCCCCGGACTGACCGGCACCGGCGGCCGCGGCCGGGAGCAGGTCGAGGTACACAACAGCAGCGTCTCCAGCGGCATGGCGACCAAGGCCAAACTGCCGGGCAGCGCCTACCAGGGCGAGGCGGAGCTGCAGTTCACCTTCGAGCGGCGGCCGTGGATCGGCGCCTCGGTGTTCCGGTCCCGGACGGCGGTGATCGGCTTCGAGAGCATCGTCGAGACCGCCGGGACCGTGCCGGTGCCCGCGACGAAGTCCGACGCCGCCGACGGGGACGGGAAGGCTGTTCCCGCCGGTGAGGACGGGAAGCCCGCCGCCACCGAAAAGGGCGGGAAGCCCGCCGCCACCGAAAAGGAGCCGGTGGAGACCATCCCGCTGGCCTTCGGGCCGACCAGCATCTCGATCCCGCCGGAACGGGTCTGGAAGAACGGGCTGCGCGACACCGACGTGCTGCGCTTCCTCGACGACGTCGGCGGTGTCCAGGACCTGGTGCGGCTGCGCGGACCGGAGTACTTCGGCCGGTCGGCCTGGGAGAAGATGGAGCCCCAGACCGGCAAGGTCACCAAGTACGCCAACCTCTCGGCCCTGTTCACCGCCGCCTCCCACGGCACGCCGGAGAGCGAAGGGAAGCCCGGGGCAGGGACGCCGAAGGAGGGCGCGCCGAAGGAAGAGACGCCGACGGAAGGTGCGCCGAAGGAGGGCGCGCCGACGGAAGGTGCGCCGACGGAAGAGACGCCGAAGGAAGAGACGCCGACGGAGGGCGCGAAGACCGCTCCGGTCAAGCGGGTGCTGTTCGGCCGGGACAAGGGCGTCGAGTTCGACGTGAGGATGGTCTCGCTCGAACACCGGACCAACGACGAGGTGGGGGAGTTGAGCCCGGCCAACTCCGCCTCCGGCGGCTCGCTCGGCTACGCCCTGTCGTCGGGCGACGCGGGTGCCCAGGCGCAGTTCGGCGCGAAGATCACCGGCGCCTCCTCCTTCACCAACACCCCGGCGATCATCGGCGGCAGCCAGCACGCCTGGCGGGCGGGTGGCGGCCACGGTGGCTCCGGGCAGATCGTCTCCAACGGCAAGATCCCGTTCGGGGCGGCCCGCTACCACGGCTACGCCGAGGTCGAGGTGACGTTCTTCGACGGCGACCGCCAACCGCTCAAGGAGAAGGGGCTCATCCCCGTCACCCTCGACATCCCGTTGACGGAGACCAGTACCGCGAACGTCCCGGTGGACCACTACCTCTCCTTCGGCCCGGCCCACCCCACCGGTGAACTGCACTACGGCGAGGCGCGCCTCCTCGACGAGGTGCACCGCGTCCTGGGCGGCGACCAGCCGTACGACCCGGCCAAGGCCACCCCCGCCGAACACCGGCACCTCACCAGCACCGTGCAACTCGGCAGGGCCGTCTACGGGGCGGACTTCACCGCCGGGACCGAAGCCGACCGGGGCCGCGTCCAGGCCGTCCACCAGTTGGTAAAGCTGGGCGGCGGCACCTCCCTCGGCGCGGCCGACCTGCTCGGCGGACTGCTCGGCGCCCCCAAGGGGGGCCCGCTGCCGGCCGCCACCGCGACCCGGGCGATCGACTACCTCGGCCGGCGCGCCGCCGAGGCGGCCCGGCCGCTCGGAGCCCCCGGACGGACCGCGGGCGACGGGCCGTTCACCCTGGAGGACCTGGTCCTCGGCGCGCACGACGGCTGGCCCGAGCAGGAGCAGTACGACGTCCACCGCGAGACGTGGACCGACCGGGGCCCGGCCAGCGGACTGGTCACCAGCGCGATGGCGACCGCCGCGGACGCCGCCCGGGCCCTGCCGGGCGACGGCACACCGGCCGGCGGGAAGCTGAGCCTCACCGTCCTCGGTGAGGACGCCGGCCTGCTGCTGAGCCGGCGGTTCCAGCTGGACGGCGGCGACGTGGCGGAACAGATCCGGAAGTTCGAGGAGCAGACCTACCTCAAGCCGGGCACCGCGCCGAGCGAGGTCATCGTCCAGTTGACCCCCGCGCCGGAGACCTCGAAGGGCGCTCCGGAGGAAGCCCCGGAGGGGGCCGACGGGAACTGGGACTACCTGGTCACCGCCCGCCCCGGCGGCGACCGCGAACTGACGCTGCGCCACCGCAAGCCCGCGGGCGCGCAGCCGCAGGACGGCCAGCCGCAGGACGCTCCGTCCGGCGGCGCCCCGCTCGGCGACGCGGAGGCCGCCCGGGTCGCCGCGGCGTGGCAGTTCGCCGCGGGCCGGGGCGGCTCCCCGGAGGCGTCCGGCTGAGTGGACGGGAACAGCACGACCGCCGGGCCCCGACCGGGGCCCGGCGGGCTCACCGGTCCAGGCCCCGGTGGTGTGCACCGGATAACGGCCGGATAACCTCCGTGACCGGACGTAGCACCACAGTGGGGGGTACACGGTGAGATTCCGGCTGCTCGGCGCAGTCGCGGCGGACGGTGCGGACGGCGCGCTCCAGCTCGGGCCGGAGAAGCGGCGCAGCCTGCTCGCCCTGCTGCTGCTGCGCCGCGACCGCGCCGTGTCCGTCGCCCAGCTGATCGAGGCGCTCTGGGCGGACGAACCGCCCGCCAACGCCCGCACCGTGGTGCAGGGCCACGTCTCCCGGCTGCGCGCCCTGCTCGCCGGGGCGGGGGCCGAGGGGGACGGCGTCCGGCTCGCCACCGCGGGCGACGCCTACGTCCTGCAGTTGCCCGAAGGGCTGCTCGACGTCGAGCAGTTCGACGCGCTGGTGGCCGCCGCCCGGGTCGAGCAGCGCTCCACCGAGGTGGTCGGCGCCCTCGAACAGGCCCTCGGCCTGTGGCGCGGCCCCGCCCTCACCGGCACCGTCGCCAGCACCCCGCTGGAAGCCTGGCGGCAGACCCTGGAGGAGAACCGGCTCGCCGCCGTCGAGGCGCTGGCCGACCACCTCCAGCGGCTCGGCGAACCCGCCCGCGCCGCCGAACTGCTGCGCGCCGAGACGGTCGCCCACCCGCTGCGCGAATCGCTGGTCTCCGCGCTGATGCTCGCCCTGGTCCGGGCCGGGCGGCAGTCCGACGCCATCGACTGGTACCACCGCACCCGGGAGGCCCTCGCCGACCGCCTCGGCGTCGACCCGGGCCGGGCCCTGAACGCCGCGTACGAGCGGATCCTGCGCGGCGAGAGCGGTCGCACCGAGAGCGGTCGCACCGAGCCGGACGCGGGGGCGGTCGCCGCTCCAGCCGCCGCCCCGGTTCCGGCCGCCCCGGTTCCGGCCGCCGCCGGGCGGGTCCGGTCGGCGGCGCGCACCCCCGTCCGGACGGGCAGCGAGGCACATACCGAGGACGCCGAGGACGCCGCGTCATCGGCCGGGTCCGCCGGGTCCGCCGGGTCCGCTCCGTCCGCCGCCGTCGACCTGCTGCCCCGCGCCCCGCGCGGCTTCTACGGCCGGGCCGCCGAACTGGCCGCGCTGGGCGACGCGTTGCGCACCGGGCCGGACGGGGCGATCGCCCTGGTCACCGGCCCGGCCGGGGTCGGCAAGACCGCGCTCGTGCTGGACTGGGCGCACCGGCACGGCGGGGACTTCCCCGACGGCGTGCTGTTCGCCGACCTCGGCGGGTTCAGCGACCGTCCGGACCGCGAACTCGGCGACGTGCTGGCCGAGTTCCTGGTCGCCCTGGGCACCGACCCGGCGGACCTGCCGCCCACCCTGGCCGGCCGGGCCGCGCTCTACCGGCGGGCCACCACCGGGCTCCGGCTGCTGGTGGTGGTCGACAACGCCCGCGAGTCCGAGCAGGTCCGGCCGCTGCTGCCGGCCGGCTCCGACTCGGCCGCGCTGGTCACCAGCCGGTACCGGATGCTCGGCCTGGTCGCCTCCGAACTCGCCCGCCCCGTCCCGCTGTCGGTGCTGCGCCCGGAGGAGTCGGCGGCCCTGCTGGCCCGGGTGCTGGGCCCGGCCCGGATCGCCGCCGAACCCGAGGCCGTCCGCGAACTCGCCGACCTGTGCGACGGGTTGCCGCTCGCGCTGCGGGTCGCCGCCGCCAAGGCCGCCGCCGACCCGCGCCGCGGCCTGGCCGCCGTCGCCGAGCAACTGCGGCACGAGCAGCACCGGTTGAGCCAGCTGGCGGCCGAGGAGATCAGCGTCACCAGTGCGCTGCGGATCTCGCACGAGCAACTCCCGCCCACCGCGGCCCGGTTGTTCCGCGCCCTCGGCCTGCACCCGGGTCCGATGGTCGACGCCCACACCGCCGCCGCCCTCGCCGACCTCGAACACCGGGACGCCGCCGAGGCGTTGGAGCAGCTCGCCGCCACCCACCTGGTCACCGAGACCGGCGCCGAGCAGTACACCCTGCACGACCTGGTCTGGCTGTACGCCCGCCAGCTCGCCGCCGAGACCGGCCGGTCCGAGCAGCGCGCCGCCCGTACCCGGCTCGCCGACCAGTACCTGCACACCGGCCTGGCCGCCGCGCTGTGCGTCGAACCCGCCAGCCGGCCCTGCTGCGAACCCCCGGCCGACAGCCGCCGTCCGCGCTCCGTCCCCGAGTTCGACACCGCCGAGGACGCCCTGCAGTGGCTCGGCGCGCACCGCGAGACGCTCGCCGAGGTGATCGCCACCACGGGCCCGGAGCGGGCCTGGCGGCTGGTGCTCACCCAGTGGCCGCTGATCCTGCGCCGGGTCCGCGACGGCTGGGTGCCGCAGCTCCAACTCGCCCTGGAGGCGACCGTGGAGACCGGGGACGTGGACGGCGAGAGCCAGGTGCGGGCGCTGCTCGGCTGGGTGCTGGTCTCCAACCGCCGCCTGCACGAGGCCGCCGCCTGCCTCGGCCCCGCCGCCGAGCTCGCCGTCCGGGCGGGCAACCAGGTCGGCCGGGCGATCGCCCTGGTCAACCTGGCCGCGGTGCACTCCGAGCTGGCCGAGCACGCCGCCGCCGGAGCCGGGCTGGACCGGGCCCTGGAGATCGCGCTGGCCGCCGACCACCCGCACACCGTGGCGCTGACCCGCCAGCACCTGGCCCGCCACCAGCTGGTGGTCGGCCGCCCCCGGCAGGCCCTCGACCACGCCCTGCACGGCCTCGCGCTGTGCACCGGCGAGCGACCCGACCCGCGCCGCGTCCTGCTGCACGGCGCGGCCGGCGAGGCGCTCTCCGGCCTCGGCCGGCACGCCGAGGCCAGGACCCGGCTCGGCGCCGCCCTCGCCGAGGCCGAGCGGATCGGCCACGACGAGGCCACCGCCGACGTGCTGCGCGCGCTGGCCCGGGCCGAGGACGCCGCCGGAGAGGCCCGGACGGCCGCCGCGCACCGCCGCCGGGCCGACCTGCTCTCCCCGAGCTGAGCCCCGCTCCCGCCCCCGGTTCCCGTCCCCTGCCGCCGCCCGCCCCCGCCTCCGTCCCCGCCGAGGCCGCATTGACAGGCTGTCAGCAGCCTCGGTCTAATGCTGCTTCGCCGAACGCGCAGCTCGCCGGGGGAGCCTGTAGTGGGACGTTCCAGGATCGAAGAAATGTTCGAACGCGACCGGGCCGCCAACGGCGCGGGCATCGTGCTCGACGAGGTGTCCGGAGGCCGCGCGGTGGCGCGGATGAAGGTCACCGGGGAGATGGCCAACGCGCACGGGATCGGGCACGGCGGGTACGTGTTCCTGCTCGCCGACGTCGCCTTCTCGTACGCCTGCAACAGCTACGGGCCGGTCGCGCTGGCCCAGGGCGCGCAGATCACCTTCCTGGCCCCGGCGCAGCTCGGCGACGAGCTGGTCGCGGAGGCCGTGGAACGGACCATGGCGGGGCGGCAGGGCGTCTACGACGTGACGGTGCGGACGGCGGCGGGCGCGGTGGTCGCCGAGTTCCGGGGCCAGAGCGTGCTGGTCGCGGGGGTGCCGCACAGCGGCTGAGGCCGGGTGCGGGGCCGGGACGCCCCTCACCGGGGGCGGCCCCGGGCTGTGCGGTCGGCGTAACCGCCGACCGTCCGCCGTGGAGACAGTCGTGAAATGCGCCCTTCCTACAGTCGCCACAGGCAGGTGCAGGTCGAACGGAAGGGCTCCCGTGGCCGGACAGGTGGCGCAGGACGCAGCGAAGCCGCAGCGACCGGGGACCGAACAGGTCAGGTCGGTCTGCTCCTACTGCGGGGTGGGCTGCGGCCTGCTCCTGGACGTCGGAACCGGCCCGGACGGCCGTCGCACCGTGCGGAAGGTCTCCGGCGACCCGGAGCACCCGGCCAACCGCGGCCGGCTGTGCACCAAGGGCGCGACCACCGCCGACATGCTGGCCGCGCCCGGCCGGCTCGGCACCGCCCTGGTCCGCCCCGCCCGGGGCGAGGACCCGGTGCCGACGCCGGTCGCCGAGGCGATCGCCGCCACCGGCCGCCGGCTGCGGGCGATCGTGGACGAGCACGGGCCGGACGCCTTCGCGCTGTACGTGTCGGGGCAGATGAGCCTGGAGGCCCAGTACCTGGCGAACAAGCTCGCCAAGGGGTACGTCCGGACCAACCAGATCGAGTCGAACTCCCGGCTGTGCATGGCCAGCGCCGGGACGGGCTACAAGCTGTCGCTGGGCGCGGACGGCCCGCCCGGCTCCTACCGGGACCTCGACCTGGCCGACGTGTTCCTGGTGATCGGCTCGAACGCCGCCGACTGCCACCCGATCCTGTTCCTGCGGATGATGGACCGGGTCAAGGCGGGCGCCAAGCTGATCGTCGTCGACCCCCGGCGCACCGCCACCGCCGCCAAGGCCGACCTGTTCCTGCAGATCCGCCCCGGCACCGACCTGGCCCTGCTGAACGGCCTGCTGCACCTGCTGCACGCGAACGGGCACACCGACCCGGCGTTCATCGAGCGGCACACCGAGGGCTGGGAGGCGATGCCCGACCTCCTCGCCGACTACCCGCCGGACCGGGTCGCCGAGCTCACCGGCCTGGCCGAGGCCGACATCCGCAGGGCCGCCGAACTCATCGGCGAGGCGGGGGAGTTCACCAGCCTGTGGACGATGGGGCTGAACCAGTCCACCCACGGCACCTGGAACACCAACGCCCTGGTCAACCTGCACCTGGCCACCGGCACCATCTGCCGCCCCGGCAGCGGCCCGTTCTCGCTGACCGGCCAGCCCAACGCGATGGGCGGCCGCGAGATGGGCTACATGGGCCCCGGGCTGCCCGGCCAGCGCTCCGTCCTCGCCCCCGCCGACCGCGAGTTCACCGAGCGGCTGTGGAACCTGCCGCCCGGCACGCTGCGCGCCGACGGCGTCGGCAAGGGCACCGTCGAGATGTTCGAGAAACTGGCCGACGGCGAGATCAAGGCGTGCTGGATCATCTGCACCAACCCGGTCGCCTCGGTCGGCAACCGGCGCACCGTGATAGCCGGCCTGGAGCAGGCCGAACTCGTCATCACCCAGGACGTGTTCACCGACACCGAGACCAACGCGTACGCGGACGTGGTGCTGCCCGCCGCGCTGTGGACCGAGACCGAGGGCGTGCTGATCAACAGCGAACGCAACCTCACGCTGGCCCGCCCCGCCGCCGACGCGCCCGGCGAGGCCCTCCCCGACTGGCGGATCATCGCCGAAGTCGCCCGCGCCATGGGCTACTCGGAGGGCTTCGACTTCACCGACGCCGAGCAGGTCTTCGAGGAGCTCAAGCAGGCGTACAACCCCGTCACCGGCTGGGACCTGCGCGGCGCCTCCTACCCCCGGCTGCGCGACACCCCCGTGCAGTGGCCCGCGGCCGAGCCGGACGGGCCCGACCGCAACCCGATCCGCTACCTGCTGCCCGACGGCACCCCGCACTTCCCCACCCCCAGCGGCCGGGCCGCCTTCCACCCCCGCCCGCACCTCGACCCGGCCGAACTCCCGGACGACGACTACCCGTTCGTCCTGAACACCGGCCGCCTCCCGCACCAGTGGCACACCCTCACCAAGACCGCCAAGGTCGCCAAGCTCAGCAAGCTCGACCCGTCGCCGTTCGTCGAGATCCACCCCGAGGACGCGGCCGCGCTCGGCATCGGCGAGGGCGACGGCGTCGAGGTCTCCTCCCGGCGCGGCCGGGCCGTGCTGCCCGCCAAGGTCACCGACCGCGTGCAGCGCGGGAGTTGCTTCGCGCCGTTCCACTGGAACGACCTGTTCGGCGAGTACCTGTCGGTCAACGCGGTCACCTCCGACGCCGTCGACCCGCTCTCCTTCCAGCCCGAACTCAAGTACTGCGCGGTCTCGTTGGCCAAGGTCCCGACGCCGGCCCCGGTCCCCGTCACCGCCGTCGTCCCTTCCGCCGCCACCGCCGCCGCCACCGCCGCCTCCGCGGCCTCCTCCGCCTCGGTGTTCGGACTGGACCCGGCGCCCCCGCCGGTCCTCTCCGAGGTCGAACGCCGCTACCTGGCCGGGTTCCTGGCCGCCCTGCCGACCGGACTGCCCGGGGTGCCGGTGCTCCCCGCCGACGCCCCCTTCGACCCCGGGCGCGCCCAGTGGGTCAACGGCGCGCTGGCCGGCCTCTACTCGCGCACCGCCGCCCCCGCCCCGGCCGCCGCCGGCACCGCCGCCACCCGCCAACTCCTCGTCCTGTGGGCCTCGCAGACCGGCACCGCCGAGGAGTACGCCACCGCCGCCGCTGCCCGCCTCACCGCCGGCGGCCACCCCGCCGCCCTGCACGCGATGGCCGACACCGACCCGGCCGCGCTGCCCGGCGACGCCGACCTGCTGCTGATCACCTCCACCTACGGCGACGGCGACGCCCCCGACAACGGCGCCGGCTTCTGGGACGCGCTCAGCGCCGACGGCACCACCCGCCTCGACGGCCGCCGCTACGCCGTCCTCGCCTTCGGCGACTCCAACTACCAGGACTTCTGCGGCCACGGCCGCCGCCTCGACACCCGCCTCGCCGAACTCGGCGCCCACCGCCTCGCCCCGCGCGCCGACTGCGAACCCGACTACGAGAACACCGCCGACAGCTGGCTGGAGGGCGTCCTGGCCGCCCTCGGCCGGCAGGCCGCGTCCCCGCCGCCGGCCCCGGCCGCCGTGCCCGCCACCGCCCCGCGCCGCAGCACCACCCCCGCCCGGCTGGTCGGCAACCGGCTGCTCTCCGGCCCCGGTTCGGGCAAGGAGGTGCGCCGCTTCACCTTCGACACCGGCGACCTCGGCCTCCCGCTCGACTACGCCGCCGGCGACGCGCTCGCTGTCCACCCCGTCAACTCGCCTGCCCTGGTGGAAGAATGGCTCGCCGTCACCGGCCTGCCCGGCGACAGCGCCGTCACCCTCCCCGGCCCCGGCGAACTGCCGCTGCGCGAGGCCCTCACCCGCCACCTCGACATCACCAGGGTCAGCCCCAAGCTGCTCCGCTTCACCGCCGAACGCACCCGCGACGACCGCGAGTTGCGCGCCCTGCTGCGCGCCGACAACACCGACGCGCTGGCCCGCTGGACCTGGGGACGCCAAGCCGTCGACGTGGCCGCCGAGTTCGGCGTCCGCGCCACCGCCCAGGAGTGGGCCGAGGTGTTCGGCAAGCTCCAGCCCCGCCAGTACTCGATCTGCTCCAGCCCGCTCACCGACCCCCGGCTGGTCTCGCTCACCGTCTCGGTGGTCCGCTGGGACAGCCTCAAGGGCCAGCCGCGCGGCGGCGTCTGCTCCACCCACCTCGCCGACGCCGAACCCGGCGCCACCGTCCCCGTCCACCTCCAGCGCTCCCCGCACTTCCGCCCGCCCGCCGACCCCGCCACCCCCATGATCATGGTCGGCCCAGGCACCGGCGTCGCCCCCTTCCTCGGCTTCCTGGAGGACCGCCGCGCCCGCGGCCACCGCGCGCCCAACTGGCTGTTCTTCGGCGAACAGCACCGGGCCACCGACTTCTACTACCAGGAGGAACTCGCCGCCCACCTCGCCGACGGCACCCTCAGCCGCCTCGACACCGCCTTCTCCCGCGACCAGCGCGCCAAGGTCTACGTCCAGGACCGGATGCGCGAACACGGCCACCACCTCTGGTCCTGGCTCCAGGACGGCGCCCACTTCTACGTCTGCGGCGACGCCTCCCGGATGGCCAAGGACGTCGACCGCGCCCTCCACGACATCGCCACCACCCACGGCAACCTCACCCCGGAGGACGCCACCGCCTACGTCAAGTCCCTCGCCGCCGAGAAGCGCTACGTCCGCGACGTCTACTGAGCCGCCGCCGGCCACGCCTATTTGAACGCGTTCAGAGTTGCGGTAGCGTACCGGTCGTGCGCCACCGGACCGTGGCGTTCGTCCTGGTGCGCCCGCATGCCGTCGGTGCGGCGGGCGCAGCACCACGTACGAGAGCGGGGGCGGAGCCATGCCCGGGAGCGGATTCGACGAGTGGGTGGCGGCGTTCGAGGCGGAGAAGGCGCGCCGGGAGTGGATCGCGGACCCGGAGTGGGGGCACGGGGTCGAGCTGCCCGCGGTGGTGGTGCGGAGCCTGCAGAAGTTCCAGGTCGGGGAGGACGGGGACGGGGCCAACCTGCGGGCCAAGGCGGACCTGGCGGGGGACGCGGCGTACTCGGCGGCGGTGCGGCTGTTCGTCGACGAGGAGCGCAACCACGCGCGGCTGCTCGCCGAGCTGCTGGGAGCGGCCGGGGCGCCGCTACTGGACGGGCACTGGAGCGACCGGATCTTCGTCCGGGTGCGCCGACTGCTGGGGCTGCGGACCGAGTTGATGGTGCTGATGGTCGCCGAGCTGGTCGCCGTCGAGTACTACCGCAGCCTGCGGGACGGCCTCGCGGACCCGCTGGCCCGCGAGGTCGCCGGCCGGATCCTGCGCGACGAGCGGCGCCACATCCCGTTCCACGTCCAGCGGTTGCGGCAGTCCTTCGCGGAACTCGCGCCGTCCGCGCGCCCGTTCGCGCAGCCGGCCTGGCTGCTGCTGGCCCTCGCGGGCGCGCTGTTCGTCGCCGTCGACCACGGCCCGGCGCTGCACGCCGTCCGGGCCTCCCGGGGCCGCTTCCTGGGCGCGGTGGCCCGCCACGCCCGGGTGGTCGGTGCCCGGATGGCGGCCCGGGAGGGCCGGGCGGTGGCGGACCCGCGGGCGGGGTAGGGCGGCTACTCGCCGGTGGCGCCGTCGATGCGTTCGCGCAGCAGGTCGGCGTGGCCGTTGTGGCGGGCGTACTCCTCGATCAGGTGGGTGACGACGTAGCGGAGGGTGAAGACCTCCGCGCGCCAGTGGATCGGGGTGTCGAGCGAGGCGGCGTCGTTGACGGTGGCGCGGGAGCGGGCGCACTCCTCCTGCCAGGTGCGGAAGGCTTCGGCGGGGTCGGCGGCGGCCACGTCGAACGCGGCGTCGTCCGGCCAGTGGGCGGGGGCCCCGTCGCCGTTGACCACGTTGCGGAACCAGCTGCGCTCGACCTCGGCGAGGTGCCGGACCAGGCCGAGCAGGGAGAGCTCGGAGGGCGGTACGGCCCGCAGCCGCAGCTGTTCGGCCGTCAGGCCGGCGCACTTCATCGCCAGCGTCTCGCGCTGGTACTGGAGGAACTCGGTCAGGGAGGCCCGGTCGTCGGCCACCCGGGAGGGCTCGGTGCGCTGGAGGTCGCTCATCGGACCATCATGCCAACCCGGGCGGCCGGACGGGTCAGTGCGCGGGGCGTTCGTCGATGACCTGGCGGAGCTTTCCGGTCCGGGGGTTGGTGACGAGCTCGGCCCGCGGCACCCACTCGACCCGCAGCGGGTGGATCGCGCCGATCGCGGCCTCGGAGACGTAGGCGGGCCGGGCGTCGAGGACGGCGCGGCGCAGGGTCTCGGTGAGTTCGGCGGGCGGCGGGGACTGGGTGGTGTGACCGAGGCGGATGATCAGGCCGTCGCGGTTCTCCCAGCGGCGCTGGACGAGTTGCATGCCGGTGATGTGGTGCCCGGGGTCGTGGGCGAGCAGCACGTCGCGGACGTCCTCGGTGGGCATGCTGACGATGCCGACCCGGGCGCCCTCGGTGGAGCGGCCGAGCAGCCGGAAGGTGCGGCGGTCGGAGTCCGTCCACTCGGCCCGGTCGCCCGCCGGGTAGCGCAGGATCGGCACCAGGGTGCGGAACAGGTTGGTGACCACCACCCGCCCGGGAACGCCGGGTTCGGTGATCGGCTCGCCGGTGGCGTCGTCGACGAGTTCGACCACCGTCCGGTTGGGGAAGGCCCGGTGGACCCGCAGGTCGTCCCCGGCGGGCACCGGTCCGGCGACCAGTCCGGCGTCCACCGAGGCGTAGCCGATCGAGGAGAGCGCGGCGTTCGGGAAGGCCGAACGCAGCAGCGGACGCAGGTCGTTGAACAGGATGTCGCCGCCGAACAGGATCAACTCGACCTGCGGGGCGGGCCGTTCCTGCTTGAGCAGCGTCTCGGCGACGGCCGACAGCTTCATCGGCTCGCCCGCCAGCACGTCCACCCCGAAGGAGTGCACCAGGTCGGCCACGTACTCGTCGGGCGCGGTGGCCACCGGCAGCCGGACGTTGTCGATCGGCGCGTGGTGCAGCGCGCCCTCGATGAACAGGAAACCGCTGTAGAACTCGCCGGCCCGGAACAGGTTGGCGACCTTCTGCCCGGGCCGGAGCCCGGCGTCGACCAGCCCGGCGCCGAACGCGCTGACCGAGTCGAAGTGTTCGGAGCGGGTCCACGGCGAGAACTTGGGCGCGCCGGTGGTGCCGCCGGACTTGTAGACGGCGGCGTCGGTCAGCGGGCCGGTCAGCAGCCGGTTGTCCGGCCAGCGGTTGGCCGACCAGAACGCGACGTGGTCGATGAGGGGCAGCTGGGTGAGCGAGGTGACGACGGCGGGTACGTCGCGGTACAGCTCGGCGTAGAACGGCGAGTTGCGCCGGGCGTGGTCGACGAGCGCGTGAAGCGGCAGTGCGGGCACGGTGGTTGCTCCTCAGGGCAGGGGGTTCAGGCCGATCCAGTCGCGGGCGAGCCGCTGCACGGCGCCGCCGTCGCGGTCGGCGAGCTTGGCGTCCAGGTAGGCCGCGGCCCACGGACCGGTGGGGATCCGGAACGGCGGCCGCTCCTCGGCCAGCGCGCGCAGCACCGCGGCGGCGACCTCCGCGGCGGGCTGCCCGGCGCCGGCCCAGTGCGCGCCGATCCGGGCGCCGTACGCGGCGAAGGTGTCCGCGTACGGGCCCGAAGCGGCCTGCACGGTACGGCGGTCGACGTCCGGGAAGATCCCGAACCGGGTGTCCGGGACGTAGCCGGGCACCAGCACCGAGACCCGCACGCCGTGCGCGGCGGCGACCGGGGCGAGCGACTCCATGAAGCCCTCGACGGCGAACTTCGCCGCGCAGTACGCCTCGTTGAAGGGCTGGCCGACCACGCCGTGCACGCTGCCGATGGTCAGCAGCCGCCCGCCGGAGGCCCGCAGCAGCGGCATCGCGGCGCGCGAGACGGCGACCGTGCCGAAGAAGTTGACCTCCAGGTTGGCGCGCAGCGCCTTCGCGGTGGACATCTCCAGGGTCGGGTCGGAGTTGGAGATCCCGGCGTTGTTGACCAGCGCGTCGAGCCGGTCGATCCCGGCGAAGCAGGCCGCCACCGAGTCCTCGTCGGTGACGTCCAGCCGCCGCACCTCGGCCGCCGGCGCGGCCGCCCGCAGCGCGTCGGCCCGGCCCGGGTCGCGGACGGTGGCGAGCACCTCCCAGCCGGCCCGGCTCGCGGCGGCCGCGGTGGCCAGCCCGATGCCGGAGGAGCAGCCGGTGACCAGCAGTCGCTGACGCTCCGTCATTTCCTGGCCTCCGCGGGTTCGGTGGCGCCGTCGGCGGGCGCGGTCGGCTCGGGGAAGAGGTCCACGGCCTTCGGCAGGTCGGCGTCCATCCGGGGCTGCACGCCGAGCGCGGGCAGGAAGGAGCAGGCGGCCAGTAGGGTGCCGCCGACCATGGTCCAGCGGGCCGCGTCCAGGACGCCGAGCGGGCCGGTGAGCAGCGAGACGGCGAGGCCGCCGGCCAGCGCGGCGAGCGGGATCACGCCCCAGGTGGCGGTGCGGAACGCGGCGTGCATGACGCCCTGGTGCTGCGCGGACATCCGGGACTGCCGGGCGGGCGCCGAGCACACGTTGATGCAGGACATGAAGAAGCCGTAAGCGCCCATGGTGACGGCGATGACCGGACCGGCGGGCAGCGTCGGCGCGGCCAGGATCCCCAGGCCCACCAGGCAGTGCAGCAGCAGCGCCCAGGCCATGGTCCGGCCGATGCCCAGGCGTTCGCCGATCCGCGGGGCGACCAGCGCGCCCAGCAGCGCGCCGACCGCGCCCGCGGACATCGCGGCGCCGTACACGCCGACGTTGACGCCCAGGCCCCGGTAGGCGAGCACCGGCAGCACGGTGACGAACACCGGGCCGCCGGAGTTGAGGGTGACGGCCGCCAGCACCACCCGGCGCAGCACCGGGTCCTGCCAGTTGAGCCGGAAGCCGAGGGTGAGCCGCTGCCACACCGACCCCTGGGCGACGGTGGGCCGCCCCCAGGGCCGCATCCAGCGGAAGCAGGCCGCCGAGACCAGGTAGCTGGCCGCGTCCACCAGCAGCGAGGCCGCGCCGAGCGCCCCGTACAGGGCGGCGGCGATCGACGGCCCGGAGACCTCGGCGACCGAGCCGCTGCCCTCCAGCCGGGAGTAGGCGCGCACCAGGTGCGGCTGCTCGACCACGGCCGGGACGGCCACCAGGTAGCCGACGTTGAAGAAGATGGTCGCCCCGGAGACCGCCGCGACGCAGCAGAACAGCAGCGGCGTGGAGAGCAGGTCCAGCCAGTACGCGGCCGGGATCACCGCGACCGCCACCAGCCGCACCAGGTCGCAGGCGATCAGGGTGCGCCGCTTGTCCCAGCGGTCGACCAGGACGCCCGCCACCGGGCCGAGCAGCGGGATGCCCAGGTACTGGGCCATCGCGACGACGCCGACCTGCAGCGCCGAGGCGTGCAGCACGAAGATCATCAGGGTCGGGACGACGAACACCGTCACCCGGTCGCCGACGTTGGAGACCGACTTGCCGAACCAGAACAGGTTGAAGCCCCGGCCCAGCTGCTCGGGCCTGCGCAGTTTCACGGCCCCTCGGCTCACAGTTCCTCCCGGACGGCGAACCCGGCGGTCTTCCCGGTCCGGTCGTTGCTGATCAGCGCGTCCACCACCCGGACCCGCACGTGCTCCGGGTCGTGGACGAAGGCGGTGCTCAGGGTGAAGGTCTCGGCCAGCAGCGCGCGGCGCAGGGAGTCCGGATCGGGCAGCGCGCCGAGCACCAGGACGTCCACCGACTCCGCCCGGCCGCCCCGCTCGGTGACCAGCACCTGGGCCCGGCTGACGCCCGGCTCGCGTTCGACCCGGGCCAGCAGTTCGTCCACGTGCAGGCCCAGGCCGCGCACCTGCACCACGTTGTCCCGGCGGCCCAGCACCCGCATCGCCGGGCCCGGCCGCCCGCACGGGCAGGGCACCAACTCGCCCGCGTCGCCGGTGCGGTAGCGCAGCACCGGGTTGAGCATGGCCGGGTCGAGCGAGGTGAAGTCCAGCAGCCCGCCGTCACCGACGTGCACCAGCTGGTGCGGGAACGGGTGGAAGGTGTCGGCCGGGCAGTCGGGGGAGTTGGCGCCCACCACCCAGGTCTCGGTGGAGCCGAACATGCCGTGCCGGCGGGCCTTCGGCGCGACCGCCGCCAGGTCCTCCTCCAACTGCGGCTGCCACGCCTCGCCCAGCCACAACACCTTGCGCAGCGAGGGGAGTTCGATCCCGGCGGCGCGGGCGTGCGCGAACCACAGCCGCAGCACGCTCGGGGTGCCGCCGATCGCGGTGACCTTCCGGTCGGCCAGGAAGGCCAGCCACTGCGGGTACTCCTCGGCGGTCACCGAGCCGAGCGCGATCACCCGGCAGCCGGACAGGTCGGCCAGGCCCGCCGCCAGGAAGTGCGCGCCCCACATCCGGCCCGCGCCCCAGGCGTTGACGAACACGTCGTCCCGCTCCAGCGGCTGCCAGTGCTCGAACACCTTCGCCATGTAGAACCCGGTCGGCGCGTAGCCGACCTTCGGCGCCCCCGTCGAACCGCCGCTCTGGAACAGCCAGGTCGCGCCGTGCTCGGCGGCCGGCTCCAGGTGCGCCAGCGCGGTGTTCAGGTCGTCCTTGGCCAGCGGCGGCAGCGCGGCCAGCTCCGCCAGCGTGCCGGGCGGCGCGGCGGCCGCGTACCGCTCGCCGAACTCCGGTACGCCGCGCAGCAGTTCGAGCGTCCGACGGGCCACCGCCAGGCCCTCGGCGGCCGCCGCCTCGGTGAGCGAGAAGGTCGTACGAGTGGTCATCGCCGCACGCCCCCGTCCGCCAGGAAGGCCGCGTGCGCGTCCCGGTAGGCGGCGAACCGGGCCCGGGTGACCGCGCGTTGCACCGGGCGGCCGGGGTCCTCCAGGTCCGGGGCGATCACCCCGTCCGGCTCCAGCTCGGAGAACCAGAACCGCTCGCCGTCGTGCAGGAAGTCCACGCAGAAGAACGGGATCGGCAGCTTCTTCGCGAAGTAGGCCGTGACGTCCACGAGTTCGGGCGGTACGGGACAGAACTCCATCGACCCGCCGCGGCTCGCGTTGGCCACCGGCGAGCCCGCCTCCGGTGTGCGCCGCAGCGCCGCGTACGGCTGCCCGTCGATCACGTACACCCGGTAGTCGACCGTGCCGTCCCCCAGGTACGGCTGCGCCACCAGCACGGTGTCGCCGCCCTGCGCCAGGCTGGCCAGGCCGCGCACGTCCTCCCGGGAGCGGGCCAGGCAGATCCCGCCGCCGCCGCACCAGCCGGACGGTTTCACGATCGCCGGGAAGGTCAGCCCGTCCAGCGCCGCCTCGTACTGGTGCTTGGAGACGTCCCGCCCGGAGCCGATCCGCACCGACGGGACGGGCGGCACCGGCGAGTCGGCCAGGAACAGCACCGTCGCCAGCTTGTCGTTGCCCAGCAGCGACACCTGCGCCGGGAACGGCAGGTAGAACCCGGCCTGCTCCAGCACGGTGCACAGGGTCAGCTGGTTGAACACGTCCATCGACTGGTACGGCAGCGAGTACAGCGCCGTGATGAACAGTGTGTCCTGCGGCGTCACCCGCTCGCCGTCCACGTACACCCGCGGCCGGGCCGGGTCGGTGCCGTCCACCGTCACCGCCTCCGGGGCGTGCATCGTCCAGGACAGGCCCAGTTCGGCGGCGATCTCCGCGTACATGTCCCAGAAGTAGTGCTTCCACATCGCGCCCGACCGGCTGGACTCCCGGTCCGGGAAGATCCAGCACATCCGGCGCAGCGGCGCCCGCTGCTCGCTCATTCGCCCTCCTCCAGCTCGCTCATCTCGAACTCCCCGCCCCGGGAAGCCCGTTCGACGCGTTCGGCCCACCAGGCCCGCCCCTCCGGCGGCAGGGTGTCCACCGGGTCCACGTACGGGTGCCGGCGGCCCAGCCCGTCCGGGTCGAACGACCCGGCGCCGCCGCGCAGTTCGAGCCCGGTGCGGTAGTTCTTGGTCCACCACGAGACGCCGCGGACCCGGTCGTAGCCGACCGCCTGGTGCACCCAGCGCTTGCCGACGTGCGGCACGTCGGCGACCAGCCGGGGCGTGGCGTAACCCGGCAGGTAGCCGAGGATCGCCTCCTGGAGGCGCTGCGCGGCGGCCAGCGGCAGCCGCCAGTGCTCGGCGTTCGGGACGACGTCGCACAGGTAGAAGTAGTACGGCAGGACGTTGGCCTCGCCCTGCAGCGCGAAGCACAGGTCGAGCAGCGCCCGGGGGCTGTCGTTCACGCCGCGCATCAGCACGCCCTGGTTGCGCACGTCCCGCACGCCCGCGTCCAGCAGGGCCCGGGCCGCCTCGGCGACCAGCGGGGTGACGGACGCCGCGTGGTTGGCGTGGGTGTGCACCGCCAGGTTGACCGAGCGCCGGGCGGCCAGCCGGGCCACCCGCTCCACCCCGGCCAGCACCTTCGGCTGCAGCCAGTGCTGCGGCAGCCCGACCACCGACTTGCTGGCCAGCCGGACGTCCCGCACCGAGCCCAGTTCCAGCAGCCGCAGCAGGAAGGACTCCAGCCGGGGCCACGGCACGTTCGCCAGGTCGCCGCCGGAGACCACCACGTCCCGCACCGACGGGGTGCGCTTGAGGTAGTCGAGCATCTGCTCCTCGCGGTCCGCCGGGCGCAGCACCAGCCGGGTCTTGGCGACCTGCGGGGTGGAGCGGCCGACCAGGTCCATCCGGGTGCAGTGCCCGCAGTACTGCGGGCAGGTGGCCAGCAGTTCGGCCAGCACCTTGGTCGGGTAGCGGTGGGTCAGCCCCTCCACCACCCACATCTGCGCCTCGTGCAGCGAGTCCCGGGCCGCCAGCGGGTGGCTGGGCCAGGACGGGTGCCGGTCGGTGCGCACCGGCAGCATGTAGCGCCGCACCGGATCGGCCAGGAACGCCTCGGTGAACGCGGTCGGCTCCAGCGCGGCGCCGACCGCCATGGTGTTCAGCATGTGCGGCGGGACCAGCACCGACATGGTCGCGAACTCCCGCTGGTCGGCCGCCAGTTCGTCGTAGAACCGGTCGGTCAGCAGCGGTCCGAACACCTGCCGCAGCTGCCGCTCGCCCTGCACGCAGTGCGCCCGCTGCCACTGGGCGTCGCGCCACTGCGCGGCCGTCACCTGCCGCCAGCCCGGCAGCCGCCGCCAGTCCGGTTCCACCAGTGGCCGCCGCAGGTACTGGTAGGGCTGTGCTCCGCCGTCCATCAGGAGGCCGAAGCGGTGAGCAACCGAGCGTGCCGGGTGCGCAGTTCCCGCTTGAGCACCTTGCCGGTCGGACCGAGCGGGAAGTCCCCGTCGGTGCGGGCCACCCGCAGTGCGGCCAGCTCGGCCAGTCCGGCCCGGGAGAGTTCGGCGTTGGCGGCCTTCAACAGCCCTTCCTCGTCCAGCACTTCGGCGCTCTCCTGGAGCTGGACGACGGCGACCGGCCGCTGTCCGCCGTCCGGGTGCGGCACGCCCACCACCGAGCAGTCGCGCACCAGTTCGGCGCAGTCGGCGAGCAGCACCTCCTCCAGCGGCAGGCTGTACACCGGCCCGTCCAGGGTGTCGATCACGTCCACCGTCCGGTCCAGGTGGAAGAACCGGCCCTCGGCGTCCCGGTAGGCCACGTCGCCGGTCAGCCAGTACCCGGACAGCCGGAAACTCGCCGTCAGCCGCTCGTCGTTCCAGTACCCGGGGGTGATCGAGGGCGCCCGCACCGCCAGCAACCCCACCGTCCCGTCCGGGACTTCGACGCCGTCCTGGTCCAGTACGACGGCGTCCTCCACCACCTCGGACGGCTTGCCCACGCAGCGGTCCGCGCGCTCCGTCTCCGGCGAGGTGACCTGCCCGAACAGCGCCATGCCCATCTCGGAGGAGCCCAGCCCGTCCACGAACTGCGAGCCGGGGAGCGCCGGTTGCCCGGCCTTCTCCTGCGGCAGCAGCCACGGCCTGATCAACCCGGCCGGGCGCTCACCCAGTCGCACCAGCCGCCGGACGTGCCCGTAGTGCGCGCTGTCGCCGGTGTTGAACCAGGAGTGCACCCGGGCCGCGCCCGCCACCGGCAGCTCGCCGGTCGCCAACTCGACGAAGGTGCGCGGGAAGGAGGCCACCATGGTCGGCTGGAACGCCTCCATCACCGGCTCCACCACCGCGCGCCGCCAGCCCGCCATCACCACCGTCGGCAGGCCCAGCAGCGTGGCGGTCAGGAAATAGCTCAGGCCGCCCGCGTGGGTGTGCGGCATCAGCGACATCAACCGGTCCGCCGGCTCGGCCGGGAAGCGGGTCATCCGCGGCTGCTTGCCCTCCCAGAACTGCCGGTGCGCCAGGACCGTCGACTTCGGGGTGCCGGTCGTCCCGGAGGAGTGGATCAGCGCCACCACGTCCTCGGCCGCGTGCTGGTACGGGTACTGCTCCGGCAGCGCCGCCGCGGCCGGGTCGGACGCCTGCACCTCGGCGGTCAGCGCCAGGAACCGGGGCCGGCGCTGCGGATCCTGCCGGTACGCCGCGGCCAGCCGGGTGGTGTCGTCCGCGACCACCCCGACCACGCCGACGTGGTTCAGGTAGCGCACCATGACGTCCGGCCGCATCGCGTCGTTGACCAGCGCCGGGACGGCGCCCAGCGCGGTCAGCGCGAAGAAGTGCAGCAGTGGCTCCAGGCCCTCCGCCACCACCACGCCCACCGGCTCGCCCGGCCGCACGCCCATCGCGTGGTACCAGGCCGCGTACCGGTCGCGCAGCGCCACCAGGTCCAGCAGGCTGTGGCCGACCAGCACCACCTGCCCGCGGTGGTCCAGCCGGTGGGAGAAGGCGTACGGCACCGCCCGGTTCGGGTTCGCCCCGGCCGCCCGGTCGAGGAAGTTGCCCGCACCGAGGGTCGGATCGCTCGCGAACCGCTCCCGGACGGGCAGCGGGGCGAGGGGGGTCTGGTCGCTCATGGCGCTCTCCAAGCAGGACTCGTCGCCGGGGCCGCCCTCGGGGGGCGCGCGCCGGTCAGGGAAAGGTCCGAACTAGCTTGATCAGGTAGCTAATTGATGCTGTGTCAGCTGTTCAGGAGTTCGGCGGCCGCCCGGTGGCCGGAGCGGACGGCGCCCTCCAGCAGGCCGAAGAACTCGGTGCTGGTCTCGGTGCCCGCGAAGCGCACCCGGCCGTGCGGGGCGGTCAGCGCCGGGCCGAGCGCCGACCAGTCGCCCGGGCCGAACAGGGCCGCGTAACAGCCCCTGCTCCACGGCTCGTTGACCCAGTCGGTCAGGTGGAAGCCGACCGGCTCGGGCAGCATCGGGAACAGCCGCCGGGCCTGCGCGAACGCCGCCTCCCGCTGCTCGGCGGCCGGCAGGGCGGCGTAGCGGTGCGCCTCCGCGCCGGTGACGAAGCCGGTCAGCACCCCGGGCGAGCCCTCCGGCGGCGTGTCGTCCACCGTGGACAGCAGCGGGCCGGCCGCGTTCACCGACCAGCCGGACAGGCCGTGCGCCCGCCACACCGGCTCCGGGAACACCAGGTTCACCTTTACCGCGCAGCCCCGCCCGGTCCGCGCCCCGGCCCGCCGCGCCGGCAGCTCGGGTCGGTACCCGATCGCGTCCGCCAGCAGCGGCGGCACCGCCACCACGGCCGCCTCGGCCCGGTAACTCCCGTCCGGCGTACGGACGGTGACCGCCCCGCCGGACTCCTCCACCGACAGCACCGGCTCGGCGGTGCGCAGCACCCCGTCCGCCGCCAGCAGCCGCCGGGCCAGCCGCTCGCACAGCCGGTGCGCGCCGCCCGCCACCCGGTCCTGCTGGGCGCCGCCCGCGAAGGCGTTCAGGTAGCGCAGGCCGCCGCCCGAGCGCAGGTAGAACGCCATGTGCAGGACGGACACCTTCGCCGGGTCGGCCGCCATCATCTCGCCCAGGAACAGCGGGAAGAACAACCGGGCGTCCGGGTGGAGGAGTTCGCGCTCCGCCCAGTCGGCGGCGGTCAGCGCGTCCAGCCGCTCGGCGTCCGGCGTCAGCCAGGGCGCGTCCGGGCGGACGGCCGCCGCCAGCTCCTCCAGCCGCTCGAACAGGTCGCCCAGGGCCACCGCGCTCAGCGGCGGGAAGCGGCCCTCGACGGTCACCGCGCACCCGTCCCCGCCGTTCTCGGTGCCCAGGGCGAACCTGGCGGCGCCCGCCATGTCCGTCGGCGCGGTCTTCAGGTCGCAGGCGGCCAGCAGGGCGTGCAGTGCGGTGTGCCGGTCGCCCAGGTAGGCGGCGCCCGCGTCGATCCACCGCCCCGGCGCGACCTCGACGCCCCGGGCCCGCCCGCCGACCCGCTCCCGGGCCTCCAGCACCGTCACCCGCACGCCGCGCTCCGCCAGCTCCACGGCGGCGGTCAGCCCGGCCAGGCCCGCGCCGACCACCACCACCGAGCGCGGCGCACCGGCGGGGGAGGGGGAGCCCGCGGGGAGTGCAGCCGCGCTCACCGGGTGGCCGGGACGGCCGTGGCGGAGCCGACGCGGGCGGCGAGGCCCGCCGGGGTCGGGTCGGCGAGAAACTCCTCGAAGGTCAGCTCGACGCCGTGGGCGCGCGCCACCGCGCTCAGCACCCGGGTGGCGACCAGGGAGTCCCCGCCCAGCAGGAAGAAGTTCCCGTCGGCGGGCACCTCCGGCAGCTCCAGGACGCGGCGGAACACCGCGGTCAGCGAGTCGAGCAGCGGATCGGCGTCCAGCAGTGGATCGGTGTTCAGGGGGGCGGGGGTGACGGCGGGCGTGTCGAGGCTCATCGGGGTCTCCTTCGACCGGTGCGGGGTGCGCGTGGTCCGGTGGTGCCAGCGGGTGCGTGGTGCGCTGTGCGGAGGTGCGGGGGGTGCGCGAGGTGGTGCGCGGGTGGTGCGGTCACCGGAGTGGACTGGTCATCGGTTCCGGTGGGGGAAAAGGGGGATCAGGACAGCTGTGCGCGTCCGGTGCTGCCGTGCAGGCGGTGCGAGGCGGCGCGGTCGATCTTGCCGCCGGGGGTGCGGGCCAGGTCCGGGACGACGGTCAGCCGGCTCGGGACGAGGTGGTCGGGCAGTGACTCCCGCAGGTGGCGCAGGAGTTCCTCGGCGCTCGGGGGCGCCTCCCCGTCGCCGCGGGGGCGCGGGACGACGTACGCGACCAGCGCGGTGCGGCCCGCCAGGGTGGTGGCGGTGACCGCCGACAGGCCCACCCGGGGGTGGCTGCCGAGCGCGGTCTCCACCTCGGCCGGGTCGACCCGGATGCCGCGGACCTTCACCTCGTGGTCGATCCGGCCGCGGTGGGTCAGCACCCCGTCCGGGCCCCGGGAGACCCGGTCGCCGGTGCGGAACCAGCGCCGGCCGGACCGTTCGGCGAAGCGGGTGGCGGTGGCCTCCGGCAGGCCGGGGTAGCCGGTCGCCAGGGCGGGGCCGCCGATCAGCAACTCGCCCTCGTCGGTGAGCAGTTCCTCGACGTGCGGCAGGGCGCGGCCGATCGGCGCGCGCTCCTCCCGCCCCCAGCGGCGGCCCGGCTCCGGGGTGTCGGGGCCGAGCAGGTCCACCGCGTGGGTGATCAGGGTGGTCTCGGTGCAGCCGTAGGTGTTCAGCAGCCGGATCCGGCCGCTGTCCGCCAGCCGGCTCCAGTCCGCCAGCCGGGCCGGGTCGGCGGCCTCGCCACCGATCACCACCAGCCGCAGGCAGGACGGCAGTTGGGCGTCCGGGCCGTCCTCGGCGAGGTGCAGCACCAGTTCGTGCCAGAACGCGGTGGGCAGGTCCAGCACGGTGACGCCGCGCCGTTCCACCGCCCGCAGCAGCCGGGGGAAGGAGGCCGAGTGCGCCTCCGGGTCGAACACCAGCCGGGCCCCGGCGGTCAGCGCGGGCAGGATCTCCTCGAAACAGGTGTCCCAGTTCAGCGAGGCGAACTGGAGCACCCGGTCCTCGGGCGTCACCCCGAACAGCCCGCGCAGCGAGCCCGTCACCGCCGACACCGCCCGGCGCGGGGTCAGCACCGGCTTGGGCTGCCCGGTCGAGCCGGAGGTGAACAGCAGGTACGCCGGATCCTCCGGGGCGGCGGCCACGCTCGGCCGCAACTCCCCTTCTCCAGCTGCCGGTTCGACGTGCGGCAGGCCGAGCAGCGCGGCCTGTCCGGCCGCGCCGACCAGGGCGGTGCAGCCTGCGGCGGCCACCATCCGGCGCTGCCGCTCCACCGGGAAGGCCGGATCCACCGGGACGTACGTGCCGCCCGCCGCGAGGATCCCGAGCAGGGCGACGACGGTCCGCGGAGCGTGCTCCGCGGACACCGCGACCGGGCCCGGTCGGTCACCCAGCGCAGCCGCCAACCTGCTGACGGAGAAAGAGAGTTGACGGTAGTCGAGCGTGTCCCCGGGAGAATCGACCGCGACCCGTCCGGGCCACCGGAGAGCGGTTCGTGCGAACGCGTCGAACAGGTCGGAACCCGGTCCGTTGACGCCGCCGTTCTTTGACATGCCCGCTCCAAGAAAATGCCCAGAGGCGCCCGTCCGTGCTTCGGCGAACCGGGACTCTACCTCCAGCGATCCGGCCCCACAATGGCTGCCGGACGGAATATCCGGGCCGCCCGGGATCGCCCCGCGAACCCCTTCGGGCCGCGACTTGATCACGTTCAGTCATCGGACGGAAGCGGCCGCCACCGCCCGGGCCGCCCGGCCCCGATGCCGCCACGGCCGCCGCCGCGCCATCCGGCTGACGGTGCGTCAGCGAATCGACCGCACGCTGCGAAAACGGGAGGGAAAGGAGGACGGAAGCGGATCCGGGCGATAACCGACCCCGCCGATCAAGCACGCTTGGTGGACGAACCGACTTTTCCCGGCCGAATCCCGGCCGCCGCATTCCCCGGACCGGAACCGGCCCCCCGAAACAATCCGGTTCGCCGGAAACCCCCCACCCCCGGAGCCCGCCGCTCCACTCCCGCCCGGCACCGCCCGCCACCGCCCACCGCCCCTCCGCCACCCCGGGCGGTGACGGGGCGTGAGCACCCGCCCGGAACGCGGCCGCCCTGGCCCGCTCCCGGCCCGCTTCCGGCCGCCCGAACGGGTTCACGGCCTGCGGCCTGCTGGGGCCGGACCGGCGGGCACCGGCTCCCGCGCCCGGGGCTGCCTGCGCACCGGCCAGGTCCTCGGCGCGGCCCTCGCCCGCCTCGGCCCGCTCCGGCGGTGGCCGGGTCCTGTGCCGCCCCGGTGGTGGCCGGGTCCTGTGCCGCTCCGGCGGTGGCCGGGTCCTGTGCCGCCCCGGTGGTGG